>NZ_JABFOM010000003.1:0-200377 GCF_013116715.1 Arthrobacter sp. 147(2020) | reverse complement strand
GCCCGGCGGGGAGAGTTGGGGGAGCGGGGTCGTCCCCAGTCCTCCCGCGCGACGAGGGTGGTTCCCCGGTCGAGGACTCACCGGGGTCCTGTGGCGTTTCCGGCGTTTGCTCCGGCCGGGGATCATTCGGGTCCTGATGCGAGTTCATACCTCAATCCTGTCGGCCGTAGAGGGCGGTTGCTATCGGGGCCTACCCTGACCTGCCCCTGAACGGTGCGGGTCTTTCCCTGAATCCCACCCCGACGCGGCAGTGATCGTGTTTGGATTGGGGGTATGCGAGAAGCCCTGCTCCGTTCCAACGACGCGATGATCGCCGGTGTCTGCGCGGGACTGGCCGCCCACCTCGGTGTCAGCGTGAACGTGGCACGGATCGGGATGGTGGGCCTGGCGCTCGCCGGCGGGGCCGGGATCTTCCTGTACGGGTGGCTGTGGGTGCTGGTTCCTACCCAGGAAGAACAGCTCCGCAAGGGACCCACCCCGGTAGGTCCGCGCCTGACCTTCCCGAAGCCCCCTGAGCAGGCGGAGGGCACCGGCGCGGCGACGACTGGCCAGCCGGACGGTCTCCAGAACGGCACCCAGTCCTGGATCGGCAAACGTGAGGTACTGCTGGGCACGGCGCTCCTGCTGGTCGCGGCGGTGGCGATTGCCCAGCAGCTCGGCGCCAACCTGCCACTGGATACGCTGCTCCCGGTGGGGGTAGTCGCGGCCGGGGCTGTCCTGGCCTGGACCCAGCTGGATGAGAGCCGCCGCGCTGGCCTGATGAACCGCGCCGGCGCCTCGCAGGCCGGTGGCCTGGCGCGTCTCGTCGCCGGGCTACTGCTGGTCACCGTCGGAGTGCTGATCCTCGTCTCCGGTTCCATTGCCTGGGAGATCACCTGGTCCACCCTGATTGCGACGGGTGCCGTACTGGCCGGCGTCTTCCTGGTGCTGGCGCCCTGGGGGCTGAAGTTCTGGCGGGATCTCGAAACCGAGCGATCAGGGCGGGCACGGGAGACCGAGCGGGCGGAAATAGCCGCCCATCTCCACGATTCGGTGCTGCAGACCCTCGCCCTGATCCAGAACCGGGCAGGCTCGGAGCAGGACGTCATCCGGTTGGCCCGTGCCCAGGAACGGGAGTTGAGGAACTGGCTGTACGCCGACGCCACCCACCAGTCCGGGAACCTTGCCGAACGAATCCGCGCTATGGCGGCTGAGATCGAGGACAGCTACGGCACCCCGATCAACGTGGTGGTAGTGGGCGATACCGAGTTGTCGGCGCAGCAGGAAGTCCTGGCGCAGGCAGCAAGGGAGGCGGTCCTGAACGCTGCCAAACACGCCGGCGGCAATATCTCCGTCTACCTTGAGGCGGGTCCCACCGGTTCCACCATCTTTGTCAGGGACCGGGGGAGCGGCTTCGACCCTGACGCGGTTCCCGCTGACCGGATGGGAATACGGGTCTCCCTGTACAGCAGGATGCACCGCCACGGCGGCGACGTTTCCATCAGGAGCAACGCCGACGGCACCGAGGTTAAACTGGTTATGCCCGAAAATGTCGCGGATGGAGCGCAGTGAACACTACCCAGGAGCCGGTCACCGTTGTGGTGGTTGATGACCATGCCATCTTCCGTTCCGGGCTGCGCGCTGACCTGGACAGCCGAATCACCGTACTGGCCGAAGCCGCGGGGGTGGCCGAGGCAATTGCCACCATTCACGAGCACCGGCCACAGGTTGTCCTGCTGGACGTGCATCTGCCCGGCGGGTCCGGTGGAGGTGGAGCCGAGGTGATCGCCGGGTGCACGGCGCTGCTGGCCGGAACGCAGTTCCTGGCGCTGAGCGTCTCGGACGCGGCCGAGGACGTGGTCACCGTCATCCGGGCCGGTGCCCGCGGTTATGTCACCAAGACCATCTCCGGCGCCGAAATCTCGGACGCCGTCCTCCGGGTTGCCTCAGGCGATGCTGTGTTCTCGCCCCGCCTGGCCGGGTTTGTGCTGGACGCCTTCGGCACTGCGGCGGTGGCATCGGTGGACAGTGAGCTCGACCGACTTTCCGCCCGTGAGCTTGAGGTGATGCGCCTGATCGCCCGCGGGTACAGCTACAAGGAGGTGGCGAAGGAACTATTCATCTCCATCAAGACGGTCGAGACCCATGTGTCAGCGGTGCTCCGCAAACTGCAGCTGTCCTCGCGCCACGAACTCACTCGGTGGGCGGCGGAGCGGCGCCTGCTGTGACGGCCACGTTCGACACCTCTAAGCGCTACCGGGCGGTCGCGAGGAACTCCTGGAGCCTGCCGACGCCGGTGGCCAGGTCGGCATCGCCCAGGGCGTAGGAGAGGCGAAGGTAACCGCTGGGCCCGAAGGCCTCACCCGGAACCACCGCAACCTCAACCTTGTCGAGGATCAGCGCCGCGAGCTCCGCCGACGTCGCCGGCCGGACACCGGCCAGTTCGCGACCCAGCAGTGAGCGCACGTCGGCGTAGGCGTAAAAGGCGCCCTTCGGGACCGGGCACTCGATGCCGTCGATCGCGTTGAGGCCCTCGACCATTGCCTTCCGGCGCCGGTCGAACGCCACCTTCATCTCATCCACCGCGGTCAGCGGGCCGGCGACGGCGGCCAGCGCGGCCATCTGGGGCACGTTCGACACGTTGGAGGTGGCGTGGGACTGGAGATTGGTGGCCGCCTTGACCACGTCCTTCGGTCCGATCATCCAGCCCACCCGCCAACCGGTCATGGCGTAGGTCTTGGCAACCCCGTTGAGGATCACCATCCGATCCCCGATGGCGGGAGAGGCCGTGGCAATCGAGGTGAAGGGGACGCCGTCGTACGTGAGGTGCTCGTAAATCTCGTCAGTCACCACCCACAGCCCCCGCTCGGCAGCCCAGTCACCAATCTCCTTGACCTGCTCCGGGCTGTAGACCGCGCCCGTGGGATTGGAGGGGGAAACAAACAGCAGGATCTTGGTGCGCGGGGTCAGTGCCGCCTCCAGCTGGTCGACAGTGACCAGGTAGGACTGCTCCGGTCCGGCGAAGACCTCCACCGGAACACCGCCAGCCAGCCGAATGGCCTCGGGATAGGTGGTCCAGAACGGGGTGGGTACCAGTACCTCATCATTCGGGTCGAGGAGGGTGGCGAAGGACTCGTACACGGCCTGCTTGCCACCGTTGGTGACCAGCACCTGGGACGGATCGACTGTGTAACCCGAGTCCCTGAAGGTCTTCTCGGCAATGGCCTGCTTCAGTTCGGGGAGGCCCCCGGCAGGGGAATACCGATGGAAGCGTGGCTGCCGGGCGGCGTCGATCGCTGCCTGGACAATGTAGTCAGGGGTCGGGAAATCGGGTTCACCGGCACCGAACCCGATGACAGGCCGGCCCGCAGCCTTGAGTGCCTTGGCCTTCGCATCGACCGCCAGGGTGGCCGATTCCGCGATCGCAGCGATCCGCTGCGAAATTCGCCGCGAAGGCGTGGCCGGGGCATCAGGTGTGGTGGCGTCAGGGGTGGCAGTCATAGTGTTCCCTTAGGGTCGATGTGCTGTGGACTGTGACGTCATCCCAGCTTAGGCGGTAGCCGCGTTCTGGGCCTGCTCCGGAAGCCAAGGCACGCCGGTTCGACGTTGGGGCAGTGATTGCGTAGACTTGTTCCTCGGTGTTGAAATCGCCATGATGGTCCATGCCTGCGCCAGCGCAGCGGGATCGGCGGATTCTCTCCATAGGGTAGTGGCGCAATTGGTAGCGCAGCGGTCTCCAAAACCGCAGGTTGCAGGTTCGAGTCCTGTCTGCCCTGCGCATTAGGCGTAAATATAAAGTCCTTTGCGGACTTCAGAAACCGACACAGATGGAAGAGGTTGAAGGTGACCGAAACGGCTGCGGGCAGCTCACAGGGTAGCCCTTCCGACAAGAAGGCTCCCAAGCGGGGCTTCTTCGGCCGGATCATCCTCTTCGTGCGGCAGGTTATCTCTGAACTCCAGAAGGTAGTCGTACCGACCCGCAAGGAACTCGTGCGGTACACCATCACCGTGATGGTCTTCGTGATCATCATGATGCTGATCGTGACCGCCCTGGACTTCCTGTTCGGGACGGCTGCGGTGTGGGTCTTCGGCGGCGCATAGCTGGACCCGCACGGTAATGCAGTAAACGAAGCTGATGAATCTTAGAAAGCAGGCGGCTAGGTGTCCGAGCAAGAACTCGAACGGCAGATCACTTCTGTTGAGGATGATCTGGAGAACGAGGATCAGGTAGCTGATTCCGGTGTCGAAACGACCCCGGTTGACAGTGATGCCCCGGCAGATAGCGAGACCGAGACCGTTGCAGACGACGTCGATGGTGAGGGTGCCGCTGTTGCGGACGCCTCCTCCGACGACTCTGACGACAACGGTGCCTCCTCGTCCGAAGACGCTGCTGAAGGAGATGCCGCTGACGGCGACGCTCTTGAAGCTGACGAGGCCGCTGCAGAAGCAGTCCAGGCCGAAGATCCGGTAGCAGCCTTCAAGGCCAAGCTCCGCCGCCAGGAGGGTGACTGGTATGTCATTCACTCCTACGCCGGGTACGAGAACCGGGTGAAGGCGAACCTCGAAACCCGCATCCAGACCCTGGACATGGAAGAGCACATCTTCGAGATCCAGGTGCCGATGGAAGAAGTGGTGGAGATCAAGAACACCACCCGGAAGATCGTCAACCGGGTCCGCATCCCGGGTTATGTCCTGGTGCGCATGGACCTCACTGACGCATCGTGGGGCGCCGTCCGCCACACCCCGGGAGTCACCGGTTTCGTGGGCAACGCCCACAACCCCGTCCCGCTGAGCCTGGGTGAAGTGTTCTCCATGCTGGAACACACGGTTGTCCACACCGACCCCGAATCCGGTAAGCCAGCGAAGAACCAGCTGACCCCAGCAACGGTCAACTTCGAGGTCGGCGAGCCGGTCACGGTCAACGAAGGCCCATTCGAGACGCTGCAGGCGACCATCTCCGAGATCAAGCCGGAGTCCCAGCAGCTTGTTGTCCTGGTATCGATCTTCGAACGCGAAACTCCGGTGACGCTTTCGTTCAGCCAGGTCACCAAGCTGCAGTAACCAAGCTTCGTACCGCCAGGGCCGGCTTAGCCCAGGTGGTGCGGTAGGTCATCACGCCATGGTGACCAACAACCCATGGGACGCTCCTGTCCTGTGGACGTAATGTGAAAGAAGGACCCTTCATGGCCCCCAAGAAAAAGGTCTCCGGCCTGATCAAGTTGCAGATCAATGCAGGCGCTGCCAACCCGGCGCCCCCCATTGGTCCAGCACTTGGCCAGCACGGCGTCAACATCATGGAATTCTGCAAGGCGTACAACGCTGCGACAGAATCACAGCGCGGAAACGTCATCCCCGTTGAAATCACTGTGTATGAGGATCGCTCATTCACGTTCATCACCAAGACCCCTCCAGCCGCCGAGCTCATCAAGAAGGCTGCCGGAGTTGCCAAGGGCTCGGCCACGCCGCACACCGTCAAGGTTGCCAAGCTGACCAAGGACCAGGTCAACGAGATCGCCACCATGAAAATGGAAGACCTCAACGCCAACAACATCGAGGCTGCTGCCAAGATCATCGCTGGCACCGCCCGCTCAATGGGCATCACGGTAGAAAGCTAACCCTTTCCACCCACCGCACGGCAGAGCAATTCACCGTGCACCCCAAACAACAAAACGTAGACGTCTTAGGCCGCCAGTCAGGCGGAATCGGACGTCGGAGTGTGGCAGGGCCCGCGCGGTCCGCAGACCACAACTGCATAAGGAGAAAAAGCAGATGGCAAAGCGCAGCAAAGCATATAAGGCGGCCGAAGCCAAGATCGAGGCAGACAAGCAGTACGCCCCGCTCGAGGCAGTAGTTCTGGCCAAGGAAACCAACCCCTCCAGCTTCGACGCAACCGTCGAGGTTGCATTCCGGTTGGGCGTTGACCCACGTAAGGCAGACCAGATGGTCCGCGGCACCGTCAACCTTCCTCACGGCACCGGCAAGACCAAGCGCGTCCTGGTCTTCGCAACCGGCGAAAAGGCTGAAGCGGCAATCGCCGCCGGCGCCGACTTCGTTGGCTCCGATGACATGATCGAGAAGGTTGCCGCCGGCTGGGTCGACTTCGACGCCGCAGTGGCCACCCCTGACCTCATGGGCAAGGTTGGCCGTCTGGGTAAGGTACTGGGTCCCCGTAACCTCATGCCGAACCCGAAGACCGGCACGGTTACCGCCGACGTCACCAAGGCTGTCACCGACATCAAGGGCGGAAAGATCGACTTCCGCGTGGACAAGCACTCCAACCTGCACTTCATCATCGGCAAGGTGTCGTTCGATGTGCAGAAGCTCGCCGAGAACTACGCGGTAGCACTGGAAGAGGTCCTGCGCCTGAAGCCTTCCGCTTCGAAGGGCCGCTACATCCAGAAGGCAACTGTCTCCACCACCTTCGGTCCCGGCATCACCGTGGACCCAAGCGTGACCAAGGTTCTTGCCGACGCATAAGGTACCGGACGCCGTCCGGCATCCACAGCTTCATTGCTGAACAAGTGAAGGGTCGCAGCGCACAGCTGCGGCCCTTCGCCGTTTAATCAATGAGTCCATCAGGCAAATTAGTGATTGGCAGTTGCCAATCACTGGGCTAGACTTTGATCATGAAAACCTCAGCGATCACCATCGACGTTCTCCCCCGCCCGTCATCCCTTGACCTTCCGGGCGCCGCGGATTTCATCGCCGCCGCTGAGCTGAGCAACCTTATCGAGCGCGTGCTCTGGGGGAATGACGACCACTATTACAGCCCTCAGGCGCGGTATGAGTCCTCGAAGCCCAGCGACTACGAGGAGCGCGTGATGTTTGTGGCGCGCGATGGCCACAGCGTCGTCGGGAAGGGCATCATCGATATCCCGCTGACCGACAACCTAGGCACCTGCTACGTGTTCGTTGAAGTGCATCCCGACTATCGCGGGCAGGGAATCGGCTCCCGGCTGTACCGCGCCCTTGAGGATCACGCAGCAGGGATCGGCCGCTCGACCATCATGGCGTGGACTGACGAGCCAGCAGGGTTTGATCTGACGCCGGACAAGGTGCTGGTCCCCGCTACGGGCGCCGGAGCATTCCCCCGGAACAGCGCGACGACTGCGCTGGCCCTGCGGAACGGATTCCAGCTGGCGCAGATCGACCGGTGCAGTGTGCTGGATCTCGCGACTTCCCTGCCCCAGGCGGATTCCCTTGCCCAGGCCGCGCAGGCCGCGGCAGGCCCGGACTACGAACTGGTGCGATGGCAGGATCACTGCCCCGACGACCTGGTGGAGCAGTACGCTCTCCTGCGCCAGACGATGAGCACCGATGTGCCGATGGGGGATCTCGACTGGGAGGAAGAGGTGTGGGATACGGCACGAATCCGTGAGGGGGAGGAGCGTCTGCTGCGAACCGGCGGGTTCTCCCTGGTGAGGGCCGTCCGCCACCGTGCCACCGGGTTGCTTGCCGGTCACACCATCCTTGAATACCAGCCGGCGAAACCCGAGGTGGTCTCACAGGACGACACGCTGGTTCTCCGGGCACACCGGGGCCGGCGGTTGGGTATGTGGCTCAAGGCCGCGAACCTTCTGGACGTGCCGGCGGTATGGCCGAACGCCCAGCGGGTCTACACCTGGAACGCCGAGGAGAACGCCCACATGCTGGCCGTGAACGTCCAGATGGGATTCGTCCCGGCCGGGTACACCGCCGCGTGGCAGAAGAAGCCCGGCGACGGCGGTACAGCCTCGCAGTAGGCCACTTCCCTGGCCTGGGCCGCACGAGTGGCGCGGCCCGGCGAGGGGATTTGGCTACTTTCCGGACCGTGACGTACCCTTGAAGAACCAAAGACCGTCGGTCGATGCGTATCCCACCCTCAGCTTGCAGGTTTCCTGTGTGAGGTTCGGGGCATGCGTCTGAAGGTTCCCGTAACAGGGCGGCCAGCGCAGGTGAACGAAGCTTCTCAAATAGACGGCCCGGCCGTAGTTTTGAATCAAGCCCCGTGCATCTGCGCGGGGCGTTTTTTATTGGGGCAGTCACAGCCGGCATCAATTCCCCGGAAGGAGGGTTATGGCAACCGCAATCAAGGTAAGCGCAGTTGAGGAAATCGTCACCGATTTCAAAGACTCAAATGCTGCAGTCCTAACCGAATACCGCGGGCTCACTGTCGCACAGCTCAAGGAACTGCGCCGTTCACTCGGCCAGGACACCAAATATGCTGTCGTCAAGAACACCCTGACGGGCATTGCAGCCAAGGAAGCCGGCATCGACGCGTTCGACAGCCAGCTTGCCGGACCAACTGCAATCGCCTTCATCAAGGGTGACGCCATCGCGGCGGCAAAGAGCCTCACGGATTTCGCGAAGTCCAACCCACAGCTCATCATCAAGACCGGTGTCTTTGAGGGCAAAGCCCTCGACGCAGCCGGTGTCAAGGCTCTCGCTGCTCTCGAGTCGCGCGAACTTCAGCTGGCCCGCGTTGCCGGAGTGCTGCAAGCACCCATGGCGGCACTTGCCCGCACCCTCGATGCCCTGCGCATCAAGCAAGAGGAGGAAAGTGGAGCGCCTGCAGCAGCAGAGACGCCAGCCGCTGACGCTCCTGCTGCAGAGGAAGCAGCTGCACCCGCGGCCGCCGAGTCAGAGGCCGCTCCCGAAGCTGCCGCAGCGCCTGAAGAGAAGTAATTCTCTTCATCCACCAAACTCCGGTACCAGGCATCACCTTCGATGCACGGCACCACTATAGGAAGGAAGGCTCTCGCCATGGCGAAGCTCACCAACGAAGAGCTCATTGAAGCTTTCAAGGAACTGACCATCATCGAACTCTCCGAGTTCGTCAAGCTGTTCGAAGAGACCTTCGACGTCACCGCTGCTGCAGTTGCAGTTGCACCCGCCGGCGGCGGCGCAGGCGAAGCTGCTGAAGAGGAGAAGGATTCCTTCGACGTTATCCTCGAAGCAGCAGGCGACAAGAAGATCGCAGTGATCAAGGAAGTTCGTGCCCTGACTTCACTGGGTCTGAAGGAAGCCAAGGACGTTGTCGACAGCGCCCCCAAGGCTGTGCTGGAAGGCGCAACCAAGGAAGCTGCCGAGAAGGCCAAGGAATCCCTCGAGGCCGCTGGCGCGACGGTAACCCTGAAGTAGGCTTTTCAGCTCTACACAAAGAAGCCCCGGACTCCACGAGTCCGGGGCTTCCTTGTGTCCGGTTGAGGTGATCACCGGGGCTGTCGGACCCGGGGTGACCACCTCGCCGCCTAGTTGCGATACAGGAGCAGCGCCTCACCCTGTCCGCCGCCACCGCACAGCGACACGGCAGCCTTGCCCGAGCCGCGACGGCCCAGCTCATGCGCCGCGTGCAACGCCAGACGCGCTCCCGAGGCGCCAATGGGATGCCCGAGGGCAATCGCACCGCCATGGATGTTGGTCTTCTCCAGCGGATAGTCCAGGTCCTTCAGCGACTGGCACGCCACCGAGCCGAACGCCTCGTTGATCTCGACGAAGTCAAGGTCCGAGGTTTCCCAGCCAGCGCGGCCAAGGGCCTGCTCGATGGCCCGGGATGGCTGCGAGTGCAGTGAGTTATCCGGCCCGGCCACCTGACCAGGCTGCCCCACGACCGCCAGGATGGTCAGCGAATGCTCCTCCGCGTGAGCCCTGGTGGTGAGCACGAGTGCTGCGGCACCGTCGGAGAGCGGCGACGAATTACCTGCAGTGATCGACCCTGCCTTGTCGAAGGCCGGGCGAAGCCCCGCCAGGGACTCGACTGTCGTCGTCGGGCGAACCCCTTCATCCTGGGTGAGGACCACCGGATCCCCCTTGCGCTGGGGGACAGAAACCGGAACAATCTCGACGTCGAACACACCGGATTCCATGGCGGCTGCGGCGCGCTGGTGCGATGCTGCAGCGACGGCGTCCTGATCTTCCCGCTTGATGCCAAGGCTGCCGTTGCCCCGTTCGGTCGACGCGCCCATCGACTCGTTGTCGAACGCGTCGGTGAGGCCGTCATTGGCCACCGAATCGATCGCCTGGATGTTGCCATAGGTCCAGCCCTGCCGGGATCCCGGCAGGAGGTGCGGGCCGCGGGTCATTGACTCCTGGCCGCCTGCGACGACCACCGTCGCCTCGCCGCTCCGGATCAACCGGGCGGCATCGATGACGGCGGTGAGGCCTGAGAGGCAGACCTTGTTGAGGGTCACGGTGGGGACGTCCCAGCCGATGCCCGCCTTGAGCGCGGTTTGGCGTGCAGGGTTCTGACCGCACCCGGCCTGGATCACATGGCCCATAATGACTGCCTGTACCGAGCCGGCGTCAACCCCTGCCTTTTCCAGAGCGCCGGCAATGGCCATGGCACCCAGATCAACAGCCGTGAAGGAGGACAGCTGCCCGTTGAGGCGGCCCTGCGGGGTTCGCGCACCCCCGACGATGACGACGTCGGCCGGTGACTTTTCTTCAGTGTTCATCGAGGGGAACGCTCACTTTCGTCTTTGAAGCAGTTGCGTCAAGGCTACTCTGTCCGACCCAGCTCAGCTAGTGAGCATTAACTGAAATGGGGTGACGGCTCCGGGACAGCGTTGATGCCAGCGCCATCCCGGCCACCAATGAGCCGACCCCACCGGCAGCAATGTCACCCAACGTGTCCTCGTAGCCCACATTGATTTCATTGGTGATGTATTTGTTTCCGGCCCACTCGGCAAACTCCCACACCACGCTCAGGCTGAGGCCGAGGGCAAGGGTGATGATCGTGACTCCTGTCGCGGCCCGGCGGCCCGGGCCAGGTCGAGGGAGATACCGCATCCGCAGCAGCAGCAGGTAGGCGATGAGCGCAATGGCAGCTGTGGCAAGCGTATGGATGACGAGGTCCCACCAGGAGATCCGCTCGTACAGGTCGACCACGGCGCTCCAGGCCGCCACGAGGAGTGCCATCCCGTAGGCTGCATCGATCCGGGGGTCAACCTGGACCATCCTGGACACGAGGACTCCGCCAAGCACCAGAAAAAGCACTGCAAATTCAACTGGCCCCCACCAGAGCAGGACTGCGATGACGCTGAGCAGAGCCGCTAGGCGGACCAGGTCGGCCGCCACCCCCCAGGCAGTTGACGGAGGTCGAAGTAGATCGTCAATCATGTAAAACACCCTAGTATCAATGGCATGCCCCCAACGCTTTCAGTGGTCATCCCGTGCCGCAACGACGGTGACCTCCTGGCCCTGTGTCTGCGGGCTCTCGATGCCCAGACCCGGCAGCCGCTGGAGGTGATCGTGGTCGACAATGGTTCAACCGACTCGACAGTCGCGATCGCCGAGGCCCACGGGGCGCGGGTGGTGACCGAACCGGTGATCGGGATCGGAGCCGCGGCAGCAGCTGGCTACAATGCGGCCCGCGGCACCATCATTGTCCGGTGCGACGCCGACTCGATGCCGTCAGCTGACTGGCTGGAGAAGATCGGCACCCGCTTCGCCGACGACGTCGGCCTCGCCGCGCTCACCGGCCCCGGACAGTTCTACGACGTCTCCCGGTGGCGGGCGGCCGCTGCCGACCTGCTGTACATGCGGGCCTACCTGGTCCTGATGGGGGCCGCCATGGCGCACTGGCCGCTGTTCGGTTCCAATATGGCATTCCGCTCCGAGGTGTGGGAAGCGGTGCGTGCCCGCGTGCATTCGGCCGACCCCGAGGTACACGACGACGTCGACCTCGCGTTTGCGCTGGCTCCGGGGCATCGGACGGCGTGCGACTTCTCGCTGCGGGTCGGGATTTCACCCCGGGCGCTCATCGGGGGAGCCGACCTGCGACGCCGCTTCGTGCGTGCCTTCCGCACGATCGCGCTGCACTGGACGGTCTCACCGCCGTGGGAGCGCTGGGCGAAGCGTTTCCGCCCGGCGGACAGGTAGGGAGACTACTCTCCCGAAGGCACTACCCTGCAGGGTAGAGCTGCGGAAGCTGAAGCGTCAGCCAGGGGCTGAAGGCCCAGGGAGTGAGACGGACCGCTTCCACGAGCTGGTGGGGGTCAACCCACTCCCACTGGCTGACCTCCGAGTCCCTCGGGGACAGGGGGCTCACGACGCGCGCGGTGTACACCGGGCAGATCTCGTTCTCGACAACGCCCGAGAAGTCCACAGCCCGGTACCTGAACTCCGGCAGCGCCAGGGAGAGGTCAGTCACGGAGATCCCCAGCTCGTAGTCCGCCCGACGCGCAATCGCGTCGACGGTGGACTCGCCCGGCCCGGGGTGCCCACAGAACGAGTTGGTCCAGACCCCCGGCCAGGTGCGCTTGGACAGCGCCCGGCGGGTCACGAGGATCCTGCCGTCGTCGTCGAATACATGGGTGGAGAAGGCCAAATGCAGCGGCGTCGACGTGTGGTGCACCTCCGCCTTGTCCTGGGTCCCGGTGGGAGTGCCGGATTCGTCAACGAGCACCACCAGTTCAGCACCGGATCCGGAACTGCCGTCTGTTACAAGCACTGTTTGACCGCTTTCTGACCAAAGTCGTTTAGCTAATGAATGCGGGGTCAGTGTTTACTTTACCTATGGACATGGAAACCTTGCTGGTCGACTCCCGTGGCTTGGAGCAGGTGGAAAGTGTCCTCGCAAATAGTTTCGCCCGCTCGAAGGCCCGTGCCGCGACCCTCGGTCCCACGTACCACCACTTGTGGGAAACACTCGAGAACTGTGCAGCTGGCGGGAAGCGCTTCCGCCCGCGCATGGTGATGACCGCCTACGACTGCCTGTCCGGAACCGACCGGGCCACCGCAGCACTGGTGGCGGCGTCCTTCGAGATGCTCCACACAGCACTGATCGTCCACGACGATGTGATCGACAGGGATTTTGTCCGGCGGGGGATCCCCAACGTTTCGGGTACCTATCGCCTGCTGGCTGAGGATGCTGGCCTCGCGCCCGACGACGCCGCGCACCGCGGACTGTCGATGGGGCTGATCGCCGGCGACCTGGCGCTGTCCAGTGCGCACCGTTTGCTCGACGGCGTCCGCACGGACCCCGCTACCCGGGAACGGCTCGGCGAGCTCCTCGATGACGCAGTGTTTGCCTCGGCGGCGGGGGAGCTGCTCGACGTCGACGCCTCAACCTCCGAGACGGCTACGTCCGAGGAAACCCTCCAGATGGCGCGGCTCAAAACGGCCGTCTACTCCTTTGAAAGCCCGCTCAAGGCTGGCGCCGTGCTGGCGGGCGCCGATGAGGCGGTCATCGACTCACTCGGCGACTTCGGCAGGGACGTGGGGATTGCCTACCAGCTGGCCGACGATATTCTCGGCGTGTTTGGCGACGAGAAGACCACCGGGAAAACCACCTGGGGCGACCTGCGGGAAGGCAAACGGACCGCCCTGATCTCCTACGTTGCCCAGCGGGACGAATGGGAGCAGATTTCCTCGCTCGTCGGATCGCCGGAGCTCTCAGCCGCCGGGGCAGAAAAGATCCGTGGAGTCCTGCGGTCCAGCGGGGCACTGGATCACGTGGTGTCCCTGGCCGGCGACTATGCACAGCGGGCGCAGGACCACCTGAGTGCCTCCCACGTCCCGGCCGAACTGCGTGACGGGCTGGCCCCGGTTGCCACGGCCGTCCTGGCGAGGGTGCGGTAACCCCCCATGCAGCCACGCGACGCTCTTGCGTTCTACACTTCCGTCACGCACCGCACCTCGACGGTAGTAATCAAGTCCTACTCCACTTCGTTTGGGCTGGCCTCCAGACTGCTGGGCGGCGACGTCCGCCAGCACGTCGAGACGGTCTATGCGCTGGTCCGGGTCGCCGACGAGGTGGTGGACGGCGCTGCCGCCGCCGCCGGGCTCAGCCCCGACCAGACGCGTGAGCTGCTCGACGGTCTGGAGAGTGAGACCGAGCGGGCCATGGCCGCCGGGTACAGCGCCAACCCGGTGGTCCACGCCTTTGCCAACACCGCACGGGAAACCGGTATCACCGCCGAGCTGACCCGTCCCTTCTTCGCCTCGATGCGCGCCGACCTGGACCGCACCGAGCACACCCAGGAGTCCTTCGACGAGTACGTCTACGGCTCAGCCGAGGTGGTAGGACTCATGTGCCTGAAATGCTTCCTGTACCGGGAAGTACCCCAGCCGAGCGCCGCCCAGGAACAAAAGTTCGTTGACGGTGCCCGCCGGCTGGGCGCTGCCTTCCAGAAGATCAACTTTCTGCGCGACCTTGCCGACGACTTCGAGTCCCTGGGACGCAGCTACTTCCCCGGCATCAGGCCCGGAAACTTCGGTGAGGCAGACAAGCACCGGCTCCTCGACGACATTGCCGCTGACCTTTCAGTGTCGGCGGCGGCCCTTCGGGACCTCCCGGGGTCCAGCCGCCGCGCCGTCGCCCTGGCCCAGGGGCTGTTCGCCGAGCTCTCCGCTCGACTCCGCAACACCCCTGCCGAGGAACTCCTCTCGACGCGGGTCCGGGTGCCGAACCCGGTGAAACTCCGGATCGCCGCCCGGGCGCTGGCGGGCCGTGTCCCGCAGCCTGATGAAACACTCTGATGACCACCGGAAGGCTGCCATGAACTCCCACGCACCCCTGAACAGCCAAGTGAACGGCCCACGCCGGAAGGTAGTAGTCATCGGCGGCGGAATTGCTGGCCTCGCATCGGCGGCACTGCTCGCCGAGGAGGGCCATGACGTCACAGTGCTGGAGAAGCAGGCAGCCACGGGCGGGCGTGCAGGCCTGTGGGAGCGCGACGGGTTCAGGTTCGACACCGGCCCGTCCTGGTACCTGATGCCCGAGGTGATTGACCACTTCTTCAAACTGCTCGGCACCAGCGCCTCAGCGGAGCTGGACCTGGTCAAGCTTGATCCGGGGTACCGGGTGTACTCCGAGGGGTACAGCCAGCCCATCAACGTTCCTGCTGAGCGGGCCGACGTCGTCAAGCTGTTCAATGACATCGAACCGGGCGCGGGGGAGGCACTGGAGAAGTATCTGGATTCGGCTGGCGAGACCTACACCATGGCCACCCGGCGTTTCCTCTACACCACCTTCCAGTCATTCCTGCCGCTGCTCCGCCCCGATGTGCTCAGCCGGGTCCCCAAGCTGGTCCGCCTGCTGCTGCAGCCGCTGTCCAGGCTCGCCGCCGCCACGGTGACTGATAACCGGTTGCGCCAGATCCTCGGATACCCGGCGGTCTTCCTGGGCACCTCCCCGTTCGAAGCGCCCAGCATGTACCACCTGATGAGCCACCTGGACCTCGACGACGGGGTCCTGTACCCGATGGGTGGGTTCACCCGGCTGACCGAAGCCATCGACTCACAGGCCCGGAATCGAAACGTCGAGATCATCACCGGGGCACGGGTAGAGCAAATCCTCACCCTGCCCGGTGACGGACGGTCCCAGAAGGCGCGGGTGACCGGCGTCCGTTGGGTCGCGGCCGACGGGACCGTGCACACCACCGCGGCGGACACGGTGATCGCAGCCAACGACCTGCACCATGCGGAAACACAGCTCCTGCAACCCGCCGACCAGACCTACCCGGAGAAGTATTGGTCGCGGCGGACGGCTGGGCCCAGTGCCCTCTTGATGTATCTGGGCGTCAGAGGCGGACTGCCTGAACTGGAACACCACACCCTCCTGTTCACTGCTGACTGGGAGGACAATTTTTCCCGGATCTTCGGCAAGACCACTTCGGTGCCGACCCCCGCATCCCTATACGTATGCCGGCCGAGTGCCACCGATCCCGGTGTGGCCCCAGAGGGGCACGAGAACGTCTTCGTACTGGTGCCGCTGCCTGCTGACCCCGGACTGGGAGCCGGCGGGATCGACGGCGCGGGGGACAGCAGCATCGAAAGCCTCGCCGACACAGTGATCGACCAGATCAGCAAGTGGGCGGATATCCCCGATCTCGCCGACCGCATTGTGGTCCGGCGCACCTACGGGCCGCAGGACTTCGTGGGGGACTTCAACGCCTGGCAGGGCACCTCGCTCGGCCCAGCACACGTTCTCAAGCAGAGCGCATTCTTCAGGGGCCGCAACAAGAGCCGCAAGGTCGAGGGATTCTACTACGCGGGCAGCTCCACCATTCCGGGCATCGGCATCCCCATGTGCCTGATCAGCGCCGAACTGCTGATCAAGCGGCTGCGTTCAGACACCAGCACCGGCCCGCTGGCTGAACCCCTGGTTGCCCCGGTGCTTGGATCAGGGGCCGCCGATCGCAAGGCCCGGCAATGATCTCAGCGCTTTACCTGATCTCCCTGCTGGGCGGACTGGCCTGCGCGGCCCTGATGGACTACCGGTACGGGTTGTTTTTCTGGGCAGCGCCGCGCCGGGCGGCCCTGGTCCTCGCGCTGGGGGTGGCGTTCTTCCTGGCCTGGGACCTCGGCGGCATTGGGTCGGACATTTTCTACAAGGGGGATTCCGAGTTGATGATCGGCGTTATGCTCGCCCCCGAGCTTCCGCTGGAGGAGCTGTTCTTCCTGGCCTTCCTCTGCTGGATGGCGATGAACCTGTACCTGCTGATGAAACGGATCGTCGACTCGCGAACGCAGGTGGCTCAGTGACCTACTGGACACTCAACGCCCTCTTCCTGGTCCCCGTCACGGTCGTCGCCCTCGTGGCGGAGGTGGGCTCCCGCCGTCGTGCCCGTTCCGCTGTCGCCGGGGCTGGACCCGGCGCGGGTGCAGCCACCCTGTCCTGGTGGGCGGTAACCCTGTCTGCTGTCATTCTGCTCCTCCTCACAGCCGTCTTCGACAACCTGATGATCCAGCTGGGGTTCTTCGGCTACAACCCCGACTGGATTTCCGGCGTGTTTGTGGGAGTCGCACCCCTCGAGGACTTTGCCTACCCCCTCGCGGCGGTGGTGCTTCTGCCAGCGCTGTGGACCCTCTTCACGCCATCGGCCACTTCGGCCCCGGCTGAACGGAGCCACCCATGAGCGCCCAGGCCGGGACCAGCCTGTCCGGCACAATGAAAATGCTGCTGGTCTCCTCCCGCCCCGTCTCCTGGGTGAACACTGCGTTCCCCTTTGCAGCCGCCTACTTCCTCACGACCGGGTCCATCGACCTTGCCTTCGTGCTGGGGACGCTGTACTTTCTGATCCCTTACAACCTGGCCATGTACGGCATCAATGACGTCTTCGACTACGAGTCGGATCTCCGGAACCCCCGCAAGGGTGGGGTGGAGGGTGCTGTCCTGGACCGCCGCTTCCATCGCGTCACGCTGTGGGCTGCTGTGGTGACGAATGTCCCGTTCCTGGTGGCACTGCTGCTGCTTGGCAACCCGCTGTCTGCGCTGGTGCTCGCGGTGAGCGTGTTCGCGGTGATCGCGTACAGCGCTCCGGGACTCCGGTTCAAGGAGCGACCCTTCCTCGATTCGGTCACGTCCAGCACCCACTTCGTCAGCCCTGCCGTGTTCGGGCTGGTGCTTGCTGGCGCCACCTTCGACGTCGGCCTCTGGGCGGTGCTGGGAGCGTTCTTCCTCTGGGGAGTCGCCAGCCAGGCCTTCGGCGCGGTGCAGGACATCCAGGCCGACCGTGAAGGCGGCATCGCCTCGATTGCCACGGTCCTCGGGGCACGCGCCGTCGTACGCTTCGCCGTCGTCGCCTATCTGCTGAGCGGACTGCTCATGCTGCTAGTGCCCTGGCCGGCAACGCTGGGTGGGCTGCTGGCCCTGCCCTACATCCTGAGCATCCTGCCGTTCGCGAATCTCAGCGACGAGGACTGCGAAACCGCCAACCGGGGATGGCGGCGTTTCATCAGGCTAAACTTCCTCACCGGGTTCCTGGTGACCATGCTCCTGATCTGGGTGACCCAGGCAGGTTGACCGGGATGGGTTGACCCGGATCACGTATACCACACCCGGGCTGGACAGGATGGGCGCTCTGCAGTACAGTAGATATTTGCGTCTTTCCTCTTAACCTCGGCCTTCATATAGCGGTGGGCTTTGTCTTGCGTTACTCATTTAACGGCAGATTCACTGTCCGGTATGACCGCAGGCAATTGGTTCGCACACACAATCCCCGCGTTGATACGCGGCGGCAGTGCAAAGAGGGCGGATATAGCTGAACAAGCCGAAGGTCTGTGGAAGGATCCCTCTTGGTCGCCTCGAGCACCTCTAATAATGCAACCGCTACCAGCCAGGTCGACGCCGACGGCGTCGCCCCCCGGCTTTCATTCGCAAAGATTCACGAACCGCTGGATGTTCCTAACCTCCTCGCGCTCCAAACTGACAGTTTCGACTGGTTGGTTGGAAACGATCGCTGGAAGGCGCGCGTGCAGGAAGCTCTGGAACAGAAACTCCAGGGTGTGGCCTCCACATCCGGTCTCGCTGACATCTTTGAAGAGATCTCCCCCATCGAGGACTTCCAGGGCACCATGTCCCTGAGCTTCTCGGAGCCGGAGTTCGCCGATCCGAAGTACACCATGGCCGAGTGCAAGGACCGCGACGCTACGTACGCGGCTCCGCTGTACGTCAAGGCCGAGTTCATG
Source organism: Arthrobacter sp. 147(2020) (assembly GCF_013116715.1). NCBI lineage: Bacteria > Bacillati > Actinomycetota > Actinomycetes > Micrococcales > Micrococcaceae > Arthrobacter > Arthrobacter sp. 147(2020). The sequence goes on along the minus strand of NZ_JABFOM010000003.1, from coordinate 182,005 downwards.
AACAACAACACTGGCGAAATCAAGCAGCAGACAGTGTTCATGGGCGACTTCCCGTTGATGACGGAGAAGGGCACGTTTGTGATCAACGGCACCGAGCGTGTCGTCGTTTCACAGCTGGTCCGTTCGCCGGGCGCCTACTTCGAGCGCACCGCCGACAAGACCAGTGACAAGGACATCTTCAGTGCGAAGATCATCCCGTCACGTGGCGCCTGGTTCGAACTCGAAATCGACAAGCGTGATCAGGTCGGCGTCCGCCTTGACCGCAAGCGCAAGCAGTCAGTCACTGTGCTCCTGAAGGCACTGGGTTGGACCGAGGGCCAGATCCTTGAGACCTTCGGCGAGTACGACTCCATCCGCGCCACCATGGAGAAGGACACCACCGAAACGCAGGAAGACGCGTTGCTGGACATCTACCGGAAGCTTCGCCCGGGAGAGCCACCCACGGTCGAGGCCGCCAAGACGCTCCTCGACAACCTGTACTTCAACCCCAAGCGCTACGACCTGGCCAAGGTTGGTCGTTACAAGATCAACCGCAAGCTCGGCATCGACAAGAGCCTTGACGACAAGGATGCCTCGGTCCTGAACATCGACGACATCGTCGCGATGATCAAGTTCCTGGTTGCCCTGCATGCCAATGAGAAGACCCTCACCGGCAAGCGCGACGGCGGCGACGTCGAACTGCGCGTCGAGGTCGACGACATTGACCACTTCGGCAACCGTCGTATCCGTGCGGTCGGCGAGCTCATCGAGAACCAGGTCCGCACCGGCTTGTCCCGGATGGAGCGCGTTGTCCGTGAGCGGATGACCACCCAGGACGTTGAGGCCATCACGCCCCAGACCCTGATCAACATCCGTCCGGTCGTCGCTGCGATCAAGGAGTTCTTCGGAACGTCCCAGCTGTCGCAGTTCATGGACCAGAACAACCCACTGGCCGGTCTGACGCACAAGCGTCGCCTGTCAGCGCTGGGCCCGGGCGGTTTGTCCCGTGACCGTGCAGGCATGGAAGTTCGAGACGTTCACCCGTCCCACTACGGACGTATGTGCCCCATTGAAACCCCTGAAGGCCCGAACATTGGTCTGATCGGTTCGCTGGCATCCTACGGACGCATCAACACCTTCGGCTTCATCGAAACCCCTTACCGCAAGGTAGTTGGCGGCATCGTGACCGAGCAGATCGACTACCTCACCGCGGACGACGAGGTGGAGCGCCTGATTGCTCAGGCAAACGCCCCGCTCGACGACAAGGGCAACTTCATCGAACCTACGGTTCTGGTGCGTACCCGCGGTGGTTCAGGCGAGCCTGTGCTGGTCGAGGCCATCGAGGTCGAGTACATGGACGTTTCCCCGCGCCAGATGGTGTCGGTGGCCACGGCCATGATCCCGTTCCTGGAACACGATGACGCGAACCGTGCCCTCATGGGTGCGAACATGCAGCGTCAGGCTGTCCCGCTGCTCCGCTCCGAGCGTCCCCTGGTGGGCACCGGTATGGAGAAAAACGCGGCAGTCGACGCCGGCGACGCAGTCACCGCTGTCAAGGCTGGCGTGGTCAAGGAGGTTTCAGCCGACATGGTGAGCATCCTGAACGACGACGGCACCGAGACGAACTACCCGATCATGAAGTTCGCCCGTTCCAACCAGGGCAACGCCTACAACCAGCGCGTGCTGGTTGCCGACGGTGACCGCGTTGAATACAACACGATCATCGCCGACGGTCCTTCAACCGACCAGGGCGAGCTCGCGTTGGGCAAGAACATGCTCGTCGCGTTCATGTCCTGGGAAGGTCACAACTTCGAGGACGCGATCATCCTCTCCCAGCGCATCGTCTCCGACGATGTCCTGACCTCGATCCACATCGAGGAGCACGAGGTTGACGCCCGCGACACCAAGCTTGGTGCCGAGGAAATCACCCGCGACATCCCGAACGTCTCCGAAGAGGTCCTGGGGGCCCTGGACGAGCGCGGCATCATCCACATCGGTGCCGAGGTTGAAGCAGGCGACATCCTGGTTGGCCGTGTCACACCCAAGGGTGAGACCGAGCTGACCCCGGAGGAACGCCTGTTGCGGGCCATCTTCGGTGAGAAGAGCCGCGAAGTCCGCGACACTTCCCTGAAGGTTCCCCACGGCGAGTCCGGTACGGTCATCGGCGTGCGCATCTTTGATCGCGACAACGACGACGAACTGCCCCCCGGCGTGAACCAGCTGGTCCGCGTCTACGTGGCACAGAAGCGCAAGATCACCGACGGTGACAAGCTGGCCGGTCGTCACGGTAACAAGGGCGTCATCTCCAAGATCCTTCCGATCGAGGACATGCCGTTCATGGAAGACGGCACCCCCGTCGACATCGTGCTCAACCCGCTGGGCGTGCCAGGCCGCATGAACGTGGGCCAGGTCCTGGAAATCCACCTCGGTTGGGTGGCCAAGCAGGGTTGGAAGATCGATGGCGAGCCGGAATGGTTGAAAAACCTCCCGAACCTGCCCCGCGAAAGCGGTTCGACCACCGTTGCGACCCCCGTCTTCGACGGCGCAACCGAGGACGAAATCGTCGGTCTGATGAACTCCACCCGGGAAACCCGCGACGGAAAGCGCCTCATCGGCGGTTCCGGCAAGGCGTTGCTCTTTGACGGCCGCTCCGGCGAACCGTTCCCGGACCCCATTTCGGTCGGCTACATGTACATCCTGAAGCTGCACCACCTGGTGGACGACAAGATCCACGCACGCTCGACCGGACCGTACTCCATGATCACCCAGCAGCCGCTGGGTGGTAAGGCACAGTTCGGCGGACAGCGCTTCGGTGAAATGGAAGTCTGGGCCCTCGAGGCCTACGGCGCCGCCTACACGCTGCAGGAACTTCTGACGATCAAGTCGGATGATATCCACGGCCGCGTGAAGGTCTACGAAGCGATCGTGAAGGGCGAGAACATCCCAGAACCGGGTGTCCCCGAATCCTTCAAGGTACTGATCAAGGAAATGCAGTCGCTGTGCCTGAACGTGGAAGTACTCTCCACCGACGGAACCACGATAGAGATGCGTGACTCGGATGAAGAAGTCTTCCGGGCCGCGGAGGAACTGGGTATCGACCTGTCACGGGCCGAGCCAAGTTCTGTCGAGGAAGTCTAGGTTTCACCACCCCGATCCGGTGTTCGATCAGCGGCCAACGAAATTTCTTCGGCCGCGGACGGCCTTGAAATATTAAAGGCCGCTTCCTCGAACACCGGCTCGGTGCGGGCCTAACTGCCCACCGCACCCCACCAGACTTCAAGAATTTAGAGAACAAAGAGAGAACAGGGACCATATGTCCAGCGAATCCTCCTTCGGCCTCATGCGAATCGGCCTAGCCACTGCGGACGAAATCCGTGGTTGGTCTTTTGGCGAGGTCAAGAAGCCGGAAACCATCAATTACCGTACCCTCAAGCCTGAGAAGGACGGTCTCTTCTGCGAGAAGATCTTTGGACCTTCCCGCGACTGGGAATGCTACTGCGGCAAGTACAAGCGTGTCCGTTTCAAGGGCATCATCTGTGAGCGTTGTGGTGTAGAAGTTACCCGCGCCAAGGTACGCCGTGAGCGCATGGGCCACATCGAACTGGCTGCACCCGTCACCCACATCTGGTACTTCAAGGGCGTTCCCTCGCGCTTGGGCTACCTGCTGGACCTGGCACCGAAGGACCTCGAGAAGGTCATCTACTTCGCTGCCTACATGATCACCGCCGTCGACGAGGAAAACCGTCACGCCGAACTGCCGAACCTCCAGGCCGAGCACGACCTTGAGAAGAAGCAGATGATCGACCAGCGCGACTCCGACATCGCCACCATCGCCAAGGACCTTGAGGATGAGGTTGCACGGCTGGAAGGCGAAGGCGCTAAGGCTGCCGAGAAGAAGAAGGCACGCGACTCCGCCGACCGTCAGATGGCGAACGTGCGTAAGCGCGCCGACATCGAGATCGAGCGTTTCGAACAGGTCTGGGACCGGTTCAAGAGCCTCAAGGTTGCTGACCTTGAAGGCGACGAGGGCCTGTACCGCGAACTGCGCGACCGCTACGGACTGTACTTCGAAGGCTCCATGGGCGCCGAAGCGATCAAGAAGCGTCTTGAGAACTTCGACATGCCAGCCGAGGCCGAGATGCTCCGCGACATCATCCAGAACGGCAAGGGCCAGCGCAAGACGCGTGCCCTGAAGCGCCTGAAGGTTGTCAACGCGTTCCTCACCACCACCAACAGCCCCCTGGGCATGGTGCTCGACGCAGTTCCAGTGATCCCGCCGGAACTGCGCCCCATGGTTCAGCTGGACGGTGGCCGCTTCGCGACCTCCGACCTCAACGACCTGTACCGCCGCGTGATCAACCGCAACAACCGCCTGAAGCGCCTGCTCGATCTCGGTGCCCCCGAGATCATCGTGAACAACGAAAAGCGCATGCTTCAGGAAGCTGTTGACTCCCTGTTCGACAACGGTCGTCGTGGCCGTCCCGTCACCGGGCCGGGCAACCGTCCGTTGAAGTCGCTCTCTGACATGCTCAAGGGCAAGCAGGGTCGTTTCCGCCAGAACCTTCTGGGTAAGCGCGTTGACTACTCGGGACGTTCGGTAATCGTCGTCGGCCCTCAGCTGAAGCTGCACCAGTGTGGTCTGCCCAAGCAGATGGCCCTGGAACTCTTCAAGCCGTTCGTGATGAAGCGCCTGGTTGACCTCAACCACGCACAGAACATCAAGAGCGCCAAGCGGATGGTCGAGCGTTACCGCCCGCAGGTCTGGGACGTTCTCGAAGAGATCATCACCGAGCACCCAGTGCTGCTCAACCGCGCACCTACCCTTCACCGTTTGGGTATCCAGGCGTTCGAACCGCAGCTGGTTGAAGGTAAAGCCCTTCAGCTGCACCCACTGGTTTGTGGTGCGTTCAACGCTGACTTCGACGGCGACCAGATGGCAGTCCACCTGCCGCTGAGCCCAGAGGCCCAGGCCGAGGCGCGCATCCTGATGCTCTCCTCGAACAACATCCTGAAGCCTTCGGACGGCCGTCCGGTGACCCTGCCTTCGCAGGATATGATCATCGGCCTGCACCACCTCACCACCAAGCGTGAGGGCTCAGCAGGGGAGGGCCGCGTGTTCAGCACCCCGGCCGAAGCCATCATGGCCTTCGACATGGGTGTCCTGCACCTGAACTCGGTAGTCCGGATCCGTATCCCACACTTCGTGCCCAGCGCTGATGTCGCTGCGCCTGAAGGCTGGGAAGAAGGAACGCCAGCGCTGATCGAAACCTCCCTCGGGCAGGTCCTGTTCAACGACACGCTGCCAGCCGACTACCCGTGGGTTGAGAAGGTTGCCGACAAGGGACAGCTGTCCACCATCGTCAACGATCTCGCCGAGCGGTACCCGAAGGTAGTTACGGCGGCAACGCTGGACAACCTGAAGGATGCCGGTTTCTACTGGGCAACCCGCTCCGGTGTGACAGTGGCGATCTCCGACATCTCCGCCCCGATCAACAAGGCCGGAATCATGGAGGTCTACGAAAAGCAGGCCGCCAAGGTTCAGTCCCAGTTCGACAAGGGCCTCATCGCTGATGAGGAACGCCGTCAGGAACTGATCGACATCTGGAACAAGGCCACCAACGAGGTAGCCGAGTCCATGCGCGGCGCGATGCCGAAGGACAACACCATCAACCGTATGGTGTCCTCCGGTGCACGTGGTAACTGGCTCCAGGTCCGTCAGATCGCGGGTATCCGTGGTCTGGTGGCTAACCCCAAGGGTGAGATCATCCCCCGGCCGATCAAGTCCTCGTACCGTGAGGGCCTGTCGGTGCTGGAGTACTTCATCGCAACCCACGGTGCCCGTAAGGGTCTGGCTGACACCGCACTGCGTACCGCCAACTCGGGTTACCTGACCCGTCGTCTGGTGGACGTGTCGCAGGACGTCATCGTTCGCGAAGACGACTGTGGCACCGAGCGTGGACTGAACGTCACCATTGCGGTGCCGAACAGCGATGGCGAGCTGGTCCTGCACGAAGAGGTCGAGAACTCCGCCTACGCCCGTACCCTGGCCAGCGAAGTCGTTGACTCCAAGGGCAAGGTGCTCGCACCAGCAGGTTCCGACGTCGGCGACGTCCTGATTGGCGAGCTGTTTGCCGCAGGCGTGACCGACATCAAGGTGCGCTCCGTGCTCACCTGCGAGTCAAGCGTGGGCACCTGTGCCCTCTGCTACGGCCGCTCGCTGGCCACCGGCAAGACCGTCGACATCGGTGAGGCCGTTGGCATCATCGCTGCACAGTCGATCGGTGAGCCAGGCACGCAGCTGACCATGCGTACGTTCCACACCGGCGGTATCGCGTCGGCAGAGGACATCACCCAGGGTCTGCCTCGTATCCAGGAGCTCTTTGAAGCGCGTACCCCCAAGGGTGTCGCTCCGATCTCCGAGGTTGCCGGTCGTGTCAACATCGAAGACGGCGAGAAGCAGCTTCGGCTGGTTGTCACCCCCGACGATGGTTCCGAAGAGATCGCCTACCCTGTCCTGCGGCGTGCACGCCTGCTGGTCACGGACGGCGAGCACGTTGAGGTTGGACAGCAGCTGGTCTTCGGCGCTGTCGATCCGAAGCAGATCCTCCGGATCCTCGGCCCCCGCAAGGCCCAGGAATTCCTGGTCGATGAGGTGCAGACCGTGTACCGCAGCCAGGGTGTGGGTATCCACGACAAGCACGTCGAGGTTATCGTCCGCCAGATGCTTCGCCGCGTCACGGTGATCGAGTCCGGCGAGTCGAACCTCCTTCCCGGAGAGCTGGCGGAACGCCGCCGCTTCGAGGACGAGAACCGCCGCGTGGTGTCCGAGGGCAAGAAGCCGGCTTCAGGCCGTCCCGAGCTCATGGGTATCACCAAGGCGTCGCTCGCCACCGAGTCGTGGCTGTCCGCCGCATCGTTCCAGGAGACCACGCGTGTTCTCACGCAGGCCGCCATGGAAGGAAAGAGCGATCCTCTGCTGGGTCTGAAGGAAAACGTGATCATCGGCAAGCTGATCCCGGCTGGTACCGGCCTGGATCGCTACACGAAGATCACTGTGGAGCCGACTGAGGAAGCGAAGGCCAACCTGTTCACCGGTCCTAGCGCGTTCAGCGACTTCGACTACGCAGGTGTCGAGGGCTCGATGACTCCCGAGTTCCACGCCATCCCTCTGGATGACTACGACATGGGTTCCGAGTTCCGCTAAACGGAACTGTTCCTGGTCGGCCCCGCACACCTTCGGGTGTGCGGGGCCGACCGCGTTAACCGACTGCTTCGGCAGGGTCTGGCGACCGCAGACGGAGTGGGGGACAGGCGGGTGTACCCGCCCGGAATCGGGGCGCAGCCCGATCTCTGCTAGAGTAGAGGTAATTGTTTGTGTGGCAGAGGATCGGCGTCCTAGCGGACGTATCTCCGCGTTGTAGGGAACTTGTACAACGAATGCCACATTTTCGCACGCCTACGGTCAAGTCGTTCCGGCTTACCCCTGTGGTTCGGCGCAAACGACAGCCAATATCTCTAGACATTACGGAGAACGCAGAAGTGCCTACTATCAACCAGCTGGTCCGTAAGGGCCGGACACCTAAGGTCGTCAAGACCAAGGCGCCCGCATTGAAGGGCAGCCCCATGAAGCGCGGCGTTTGCACCCGCGTGTACACGACCACCCCCAAGAAGCCGAACTCGGCGCTCCGGAAGGTCGCACGTGTGCGCCTCAACGGCGGCATCGAAGTTACCGCTTACATCCCAGGTGTCGGTCACAACCTTCAGGAACACTCCATCGTGCTGGTGCGCGGTGGTCGTGTGAAGGATCTGCCCGGTGTCCGCTACAAGATCGTCCGTGGTGCGCTTGATACCCAGGGTGTCAAGAACCGCAAGCAGGCTCGCAGCCGCTACGGCGCGAAGATGGAGAAGAAGTAATGCCACGTAAGGGCCCGGCCCCGAAGCGGCCGCTCGTTGTAGATCCCGTTTACGGTTCACCCCTGGTCACTCAGCTGATCAACAAGGTGCTCGTCGACGGCAAGAAGTCCACAGCAGAACGCATTGTGTACGGCGCACTTGAGGGTGCCCGTGCCAAGAGTGGTGGCGATCCCGTCGCAGCACTCAAGAAGGCTATGGACAACGTCAAACCTTCCCTCGAAGTTCGCTCCCGCCGAGTCGGCGGCGCGACCTACCAGGTACCCGTCGAGGTCAAGCCGGGCCGCTCCATGGCTCTTGCCCTGCGGTGGCTCGTTGGTTACTCGAAGGCTCGCCGCGAGAAAACCATGACCGAGCGTCTGATGAACGAGATTCTGGATGCCTCGAACGGTCTCGGAGCAGCTGTGAAGCGCCGCGAGGACACGCACAAGATGGCCGAGTCGAACAAGGCCTTCGCACACTACCGCTGGTAACCAGACTCCGACTTCTAGAAACCCAAGAATAAGGGAGACACCGTGGCACAGGACGTGCTTACCGACCTTAACAAGGTCCGCAATATCGGCATCATGGCCCACATCGATGCTGGCAAGACCACTACTACCGAGCGCATCCTGTTCTACACGGGTGTCAACCACAAGATTGGTGAGACGCACGACGGCGCCTCGACCACTGACTGGATGGAACAGGAAAAGGAACGCGGCATCACCATCACGAGCGCCGCCGTGACCTGCCTCTGGAACAACAACCAGATCAACATCATCGACACCCCCGGTCACGTTGACTTCACCGTTGAGGTTGAGCGCTCACTGCGCGTCCTCGACGGGGCTGTCGCAGTGTTCGACGGTAAGGAAGGCGTAGAGCCTCAGTCCGAGACCGTTTGGCGCCAGGCCGACAAGTACGAAGTTCCCCGCATTTGCTTCGTCAACAAGATGGACAAACTGGGCGCTGACTTCTACTTCACCGTTGACACCATCATCAGCCGCCTCGGTGCCAAGCCGCTGGTTATCCAGCTGCCCATTGGTGCTGAGAACGACTTTGAAGGCGTCGTCGACCTCGTGGAAATGCGCGCGCTGACCTGGCGTGGCGACTCCAAGGGTGACGTCACCATGGGTGCCAAGTACGAGATCGAAGAGATCCCTGCTGACCTCGTGGATCGGGCCAACGAGTACCGGGCAAGCCTGCTCGAGGCCGTTGCCGAAGCTGACGACGAGCTCATGGAGAAGTACCTGGCTGGCGAAGAGCCGTCCGTTGAGGAGATCAAGGCCGGAATCCGGAAGCTGACCATCGCTTCCGAGATCTACCCGGTCCTGTGTGGCTCTGCGTTCAAGAACCGCGGCGTCCAGCCGATGCTTGACGCCGTCGTCGACTACCTGCCTAACCCCCTGGATGTTCCCCCGATGATCGGTCACGATCCCCGGGACGAGGAGATCGAACTGACTCGTAAGCCGAGCACCGAAGAGCCGTTCTCGGCTCTGGCGTTCAAGGTTGCTACCCACCCGTTCTTCGGACAGCTGACGTTCATCCGCGTGTACTCCGGCCAGATCTCAGCCGGCACGCAGGTGACCAACTCCACGAAGAACAAGAAGGAGCGCATCGGCAAGCTGTTCCAGATGCACGCCAATAAGGAAATCCCAGTTGAGGAAGCCCTTGCCGGTCACATCTACGCGGCTATCGGTCTGAAGGACACCACTACCGGCGACACTCTCTCCGACAGTGCCAACCAGATCGTGCTTGAGTCGATGAGCTTTCCTGACCCCGTGATCTCGGTTGCGATTGAACCGAAGACCAAGGGTGACCAGGAGAAGCTGTCCACGGCTATCCAGAAGCTCTCCGCTGAGGACCCGACCTTCCAGGTCTCCCTCAACGTTGACACCGGTCAGACCATCATCGCCGGCATGGGCGAGCTTCACCTGGACATCCTCGTGGACCGCATGCGCCGCGAGTTCCGCGTCGAAGCCAACGTGGGCAAGCCCCAGGTCGCTTACCGCGAGACCATCAAGCGCGCCGTGGCCAAGCACGATTACACCCACAAGAAGCAGACGGGTGGATCCGGCCAGTTCGCGAAGATCCAGATCGCCATCGAGCCGATGGAAGTTGAAGACGGCGTCCTGTACGCATTCGACAACAAGGTCACCGGTGGACGTATCCCTCGCGAATACATCCCGAGCGTCGATGCGGGCATCCAGGATGCCCTCAACGACGGCGTGCTCGCCGGCTACCCTGTCGTCGGCATCAAGGCAGTACTGCTTGACGGCGCCTACCACGACGTTGACTCATCCGAAATGGCGTTCAAAATTGCCGGCCGGATGGCGTTCAAGGAAGCTGCGCGGATGGCTAACCCTGTCCTGCTCGAACCACTGATGGAAGTTGAAGTCCGCACCCCTGAGGAATACATGGGTGAAGTTATCGGTGACCTCAACTCCCGCCGTGGCCAGATGCAGTCCATGGAGGATGCCAGCGGCGTCAAGGTCATCAAGGCCATGGTGCCCCTGTCGGGTATGTTCGGATACATCGGTGACTTGCGGTCGAAGACCCAGGGCCGTGCGGTGTACTCGATGAAGTTCGACAGCTACTCGGAGGTTCCGAAGGCAGTTGCCGACGAGATCATCCAGAAGACCCGCGGCGAATAACTTTTCCGCAAGCCCTGCTGACGGAGCCATCCGGCTCCTGAAGCATGCAGTAATTTCATCAAAGTAAAAGCCCCCAGTAGACTTGCAACAGTTTCAGCCGCGAACAGCGCGGCTGGGAAGCAAATCTTCTCAAAACGTTCTAGGAGGAACCCGTGGCGAAGGCAAAGTTCGAGCGGACTAAGCCGCACGTTAACATCGGAACCATTGGTCACGTTGACCATGGAAAGACGACGTTGACGGCTGCCATTTCGAAGGTGCTGTACGACAAGTACCCCAATCTCAACGAGGCACGCGACTTCGCGTCCATCGACTCGGCCCCCGAGGAGAAGCAGCGCGGCATCACGATCAACATCTCGCATGTTGAATACCAGACCGAGAAGCGCCACTACGCACACGTAGACGCCCCCGGTCACGCTGACTACATCAAGAACATGATCACCGGTGCTGCTCAGATGGACGGAGCAATCCTCGTGGTTGCTGCGACCGACGGCCCGATGGCTCAGACCCGCGAGCACGTTCTGCTTGCCCGCCAGGTTGGCGTTCCCTACCTGTTGGTCGCGCTGAACAAGTCCGACATGGTCGACGACGAGGAACTTCTTGACCTCGTCGAGATGGAGGTCCGCGAGCTCCTCAGCGCGCAGGGCTTCGACGGCGACGAGGCACCAGTGGTGCGCGTCTCCGGCCTGAAGGCACTTGAGGGCGACGCCGAGTGGGTCAAGTCCGTTGAGGACCTGATGGACGCCGTCGACAACAGCGTTCCGGACCCCGTCCGCGACAAGGACAAGCCGTTCCTGATGCCTGTTGAAGACGTCTTCACCATCACCGGCCGTGGCACCGTTGTAACGGGCCGCGCCGAGCGTGGAACCCTGAAGATCAACTCGGAAATCGAGATCGTCGGCATCCGTCCGGTCCAGAAGACCACGGTTACCGGTATCGAGATGTTCCACAAGCAGCTCGACGAAGCATGGGCAGGCGAGAACTGTGGTCTCCTGCTCCGTGGAATCAAGCGTGAAGATGTTGAGCGTGGACAGGTTATCGTCAAGCCGGGTTCAATCACCCCGCACACCGATTTCGATGCTAACGTCTACATCCTGGCAAAGGACGAAGGCGGGCGTCACAACCCGTTCTACTCCAACTACCGCCCGCAGTTCTACTTCCGCACAACTGACGTAACCGGCGTCATTACCCTCCCCGAGGGCACTGAAATGGTTATGCCTGGCGATAACACTGAGATGACCGTTGCGCTCATCCAGCCGATCGCTATGGAAGAGGGCCTCGGCTTCGCTATCCGCGAAGGCGGCCGGACCGTAGGTTCAGGACGCGTTACCAAGATCATCAAGTAACTCCTTACGAGTCACTGAGGGAAGGCCCCGCTGCGCTGCAGCGGGGCCTTCCCTTTTTTGCGGGGAGTAGCAAAGTGGCGCGGCTGCAGATCCCGCGTTGCGCTGCGGGCTGGCGGCAGGAAAGTGGCGGAGCTGCAGGAGAGCGATCGCGCTACAGCGTTCCTGCACGGCGGGCACCTTCCGTAGGGACGACGTCGGCACGAGGGCACTTTTCCGCAGGGACGACGTCGGCCGGTGGGGGAGGGGGCGGGGTCAAGTTCATCACAGCGGAAGGCGTGTCGGGCCGCCAATTAGCCTTCTGCCCTGATATCTGGCAAACTGGACAAGTTGTTCAAGCGCTTGCGCGCGCGGTTTGAGATACCGTCCCGATCAGGATAATGCCTGATGCAGGGTCAGTGTTCACCGGGCGGTTAGCCCAAATATAACCACCCTCACTTCAGTTCGGCTGGAAACGTGGATGCAAACCGATGGATCAGTTTGCGAAGAATCCGCGACACGCCCGAGCGCGGGGGTCGGTACCTCCACAGGGTGAGGAACCCGGAACTATCCGGATTCAGTCTGTGGGAGGAGCGCCAGTGCAACGGGCGCAGCACGTGCAGGAACTGACAGATATTCAAGAATTCTTGAGAGAGAGAGTCGAGACGCCATGGCGGGACAAAAAATCCGCATCCGGCTGAAGTCGTATGACCACGAGGTCATCGACGTATCAGCACGGAAGATCGTTGAGACGGTGACGCGCGCAGGCGCTACGGTTGTTGGCCCAGTGCCGCTGCCGACGGAGAAGAACGTGTACTGCGTTATCCGCTCACCGCACAAGTACAAGGACAGCCGCGAGCACTTCGAAATGCGTACTCACAAGCGTCTGATCGACATCATTGACCCCACGCCCAAGGCCGTTGATTCGCTGATGCGTCTCGACCTGCCTGCGGACGTGAACATCGAAATCAAGCTGTAAGGGAGAGCGGATCATAATGTCTACTTCACTTACGCGTCAGGTAAAGGGTCTCCTGGGCACCAAGCTCGGCATGACCCAGGTCTGGGACGAGAACAACCTGCTGGTGCCGGTTACTGTCGTCCAGGCTGACTCCAACGTCATTACCCAGCTCCGCTCGGCGGACCAGGATGGCTACAGCGCCGTCCAGATCGGCTTCGGCCAGATCGATCCCCGCAAGGTGACCAAGCCTCTGGCCGGTCACTTCGAAAAGGCAGGCGTCACGCCTCGCCGCCACGTGGTTGAGCTGCGTACCTCCGATGCTGACACCTACTCGCTGGGCCAGGAGCTCTCTGTTGAGATCTTCGAAGCCGGCCAGAAGGTCGATGTCATCGGCACCACCAAGGGTAAGGGCTTCGCAGGTGTCATGAAGCGTCACGGCTTCCACGGCGTCGGCGCATCCCACGGTGCCCACAAGAACCACCGCAAGCCCGGCTCGATCGGTGGCGCGTCCACCCCTAGCCGCGTCTTCAAGGGTATGAAAATGGCAGGCCGTATGGGTGCCGTTCGTCAGACCACCCTGAACCTCACGGTTCACGGTGTGGATGCCGAGAAGTCGCTGCTGCTGATCAAGGGTGCCGTTCCCGGCGCCCGCGGCCAGGTCGTACTCGTACGCACTGCCGTGAAGGGAGCATAGCCAGATGGCTGTCAACACTGTAAAGGTCGATCTCCCCGCAGAGATCTTCGACACGCAGACCAACGTGCCCTTGCTGCACCAGGTCGTCGTGGCACAGCTTGCTGCTGCCCGTCAGGGTACGCACAAGACAAAGACTCGTGCAGAGGTATCCGGCGCAGGCCGCAAGCCGTTCAAGCAGAAGGGAACAGGTCGTGCCCGTCAGGGTTCGATCCGTGCCCCTCACATGACCGGTGGTGGCGTCGTCCACGGACCCACCCCCCGCGACTACAGCCAGCGCACCCCCAAGAAGATGAAGGCTGCCGCCCTGCGCGGTGCCCTCTCTGACCGGGCACGCAACGGCCGTATCCACGTCCTCGAGTCCCTCGTGTCCGGCGACAAGCCGTCCACCAAGGGTGCAATCGAAGCGCTTCGCAGCATCTCGGAGCGTCCCAACTTGCTCATCGTTATCGAGCGCGCCAACGATCTCACGGCACTGTCCGTGCGGAACGTCCCGGAAGTACACGTCCTCTACGTTGACCAGCTCAACACGTATGACGTGCTGGTTTCGGACGACGTGATCTTCACGAAGGCCGCTTACGACACGTTTATCGGCTCAGCCGACACGACCGTAGATGCTGACGAGAGCACAACAGCTACGGAGGACGCCAAGTGAGCGCGACCATCTCCAAAGATCCCCGCGACGTCGTCCTTGCGCCGGTCGTTTCGGAAAAGAGCTACGGCCTGATCGACGAAGGTAAGTACACCTTCCTGGTCGACCCTCGCTCGAACAAGACAGAGATCAAGTTGGCGGTGGAGAAGATTTTCTCCGTCAAGGTCGACTCGATCAACACACTCAATCGTTCGGGCAAGCGCAAGCGCACCCGCTTCGGCTGGGGTCAGCGGAAGGGCACCAAGCGTGCCATCGTGACCCTCAAAGAAGGAACGATCGACATCTTCGGCGGTCCGCTCGGTTAGGGCGGAGACCACTTTAACGAGGAAATGACACATGGCTATTCGTAAATACAAGCCAACAACGCCTGGCCGCCGCGGCTCCAGCGTTGCTGACTTCGCAGAAATCACTCGGTCGACACCGGAGAAGTCCCTGGTACGTCCCCTCCCCAAAAAGGGTGGTCGTAACAACACCGGTAAGATCACGACCCGTCACAAGGGTGGTGGCCACAAGCGCCAGTACCGCCTGATTGACTTCCGTCGCCACGACAAGGACGGCGTTGACGCCCGTGTTGCTGAGATCGAATACGATCCCAACCGCACGGCCCGCATCGCACTGCTCCACTATGTCGACGGCACCAAGCGCTACATCGTTGCACCAAACCGCCTGAAGCAGGGCGACATGGTGGAAGCCGGAGCCGGCGCTGACATCAAGCCAGGCAACAACCTGCCACTGCGGAACATCCCGGTTGGTACCGTGATCCACGCTGTGGAACTTCGTCCAGGCGGCGGGGCCAAGATGGCCCGTTCAGCCGGTGCGTCGGTACAGCTGGTTGCGAAAGAGGGCCGCTTCGCGCAGCTCCGCCTTCCCTCTGGTGAAATCCGCAACGTCGACGTACGCTGCCGCGCCACCATTGGTGAAGTTGGAAACGCAGAACAGTCCAACATCAACTGGGGCAAGGCCGGCCGTATGCGCTGGAAGGGCGTCCGCCCAACCGTTCGTGGCGTTGCCATGAACCCGGTTGACCACCCACACGGTGGTGGTGAAGGTAAGACCTCTGGTGGCCGTCACCCGGTGAACCCGAACGGTAAGGCCGAAGGCCGTACCCGCCGTCCAAACAAAGAGAGCGATTCACTCATTGTGCGTCGCCGTCGTTCCGGCAAGAACAAGCGATAGGAGCCTGGAGACATGCCACGCAGCCTGAAGAAAGGCCCCTTCGTCGATCAGCACCTTTTCGTAAAGGTAGCTCGTGAAAACGACAAGGGCACCAAGAACGTCATCAAGACGTGGTCCCGCCGCTCAATGATCATCCCCGACATGCTGGGGCACACGATCGCCGTGCACGACGGGCGCAAGCACATCCCGGTGTTTGTCACAGAGTCAATGGTCGGGCACAAGCTCGGCGAATTCGCTGCGACGCGGACCTTCCGCGGCCATGTAAAGGACGACCGCAAGGGCAAGCGCCGCTAGGCGCTGCTCTTAGCGGCAGAAGACGAGAGAAGGAAAGCAATGGAAGCCAAGGCAGTTGCGCGTTTTTCGCGTGTCACGCCTATGAAGGCCCGGCGCGTCGTCAACCTGGTTCGTGGCAAGCAGACGAATGAGGCTCTGGCAATACTGAAGTTCGCCCCACAGGCAGCTTCAGAGCCGGTATTCAAGGTAGTACAGTCGGCGGTCGCCAACGCCCGGGTCCTCGCGGACCGGGACGGCATCGCATTCGACGAAGATAACCTGATCATCAGCGAGGCATTTGTTGATGAAGGCCCCACGATGAAGCGGTTCCGGCCGCGCGCTCAGGGCCGTGCGTTCCGCATCTTGAAGCGGACCAGTCACATCACAGTTGTAGTAGCAACCCCTGAGAAAGCGCAGGTCCGCTAGTGGGACAGAAAGTAAACCCGCATGGGTTCAGGCTCGGTATCACCACGGACCACCGTTCGCACTGGTTTGCCGACAGCAACAAGCCCGGACAGCGGTACAAGGACTATGTCCGCGAGGACATCAAGATCCGTCAGCTCATGGCTACAGGTATGGACCGCGCCGGTATCGCCAAGGTAGAGATCGAGCGCACCCGTGACCGTGTCCGTGTGGATATCCACACTGCACGTCCCGGCATTGTGATCGGCCGCCGCGGCGCCGAAGCAGACCGCATCCGCGGCGAGCTGGAGAAACTGACCGGCAAGCAGGTTCAGCTGAACATCCTCGAGGTCAAGAACCCCGAGATGGAAGCTCAGCTTGTTGCCCAGGGCGTTGCTGAGCAGCTCTCCTCACGTGTGGCCTTCCGCCGTGCGATGAAGAAGGCAATGCAGTCGGCACAGCGTGCCGGTGCCAAGGGCATCCGTGTCCAGTGCTCCGGTCGCCTGGGTGGCGCTGAAATGAGCCGGTCCGAGTTCTACCGCGAAGGCCGTGTGCCCCTGCACACCCTCCGTGCGAACATCGACTACGGCTTCTTCGAAGCGAAGACCACCTTCGGTCGCATCGGCGTCAAGGTCTGGATCTACAAGGGCGACATCACCGCGAAGGAGCTCGCAGCCCAGGCTGCAGCAGCACCATCGCGTGGACGTGGCGGCGGAAGCGACCGCCCAAGCCGTGGACCAGCAGGAGCTGACCGTGGCGGTGACCGCGGTGCAGACCGTCGTCGTCGTAACCCGGCCGGTTCCGCTCCCGCCGACGCGCAGGCAACTGCCGCACCGGCTGAAGCTGCAGCTCCGGCAGCAGCGGAAGGAGGACAGGCTTAAATGCTTATCCCACGTCGAGTCAAGTTCCGTAAGCAGCACCACCCGGGTCGTTCCGGCGCTGCAACCGGTGGCACTGAGGTCAGCTTCGGTGAATGGGGTATCCAGGCTCTGAGCCCGGCATATGTCACCAACCGTCAGATTGAAGCTGCACGTATTGCCATGACCCGCCACATCAAGCGTGGCGGCAAGGTCTGGATCAACATTTATCCGGACCGCCCACTGACCAAGAAGCCTGCCGAAACCCGCATGGGTTCCGGTAAGGGTTCGCCCGAGTGGTGGGTTTCGAACGTCAAGCCGGGTCGGGTTCTCTTCGAACTCTCCGGTGTATCAGAAGAGGTAGCCCGCGAAGCCCTGCGCCTAGCAATCCACAAGCTGCCGTTGAAGGCACGCATTGTGCGTCGTGAGGGTGGTGAATAGACATGGCTATAGGTTCAAAGGAACTGACATCCGAGCAGCTGGACGGCTTCGATCGTGATCGCCTGGTCGAGGAACTCCGGAAGGGCAAGGAAGAGTTGTTCAACCTCCGCTTCCAGTCCGCTACGGGTCAGTTGGAAAATCACGGGCGTCTGCGCTCAGTGAAGCGCGATATCGCACGCCTGTACACGGTGATGCGTGAGCGTGAGCTCGGCATTCGGCCTGACTACGTTGCTCCCGTTGAGGAAGCAAAGCCTGAGAAGGCCAAGAAGTCCAAGAAGGCCTCCACCAAAGACGCCCCGGATGCGGGCACCGAGGCATCTAAGGAGGACGCCAAGTGAGTGAACAGAAGAGTGAAGCAACGACGTCGGACGATCTTGCTCGCGGCTACCGCAAAACCCGTCGCGGGTACGTAGTCTCGGACAAGATGAACAAGACCATTACGGTGCAGGTTGAAGACCGCGTGAAGCACGCGCTCTACGGCAAGGTTCTTCGCCGCAGCACCAAGGTGAAGGTCCACGACGAAGAGAACACCGCCGGCATCGGCGATCACGTTCTCATCAGCGAAACCCGGCCGCTGTCCGCTACCAAGCGGTGGCGCCTGGTCGAGGTTATCGAGCGCGCCAAGTAGGCACACTCGATCTCCACGCACTAAACGACTGCGCCCCGGTCGTGATCTCGCAGCTGCGATTTCGCGTCCGGGGCGCTTTCGCGATAAGATGAAAATCTTGTCTGTCCGGTGGGTTAGAGGTATGAGCTTCCACACCGGCGATTGAGACAAAAGCCCGATAATCTTGTTCAGCTTCTTTGTGCCGGCGTGTTCGCGTGCCTGCACAGGCTGAGGACCAGTATTACGGGGCCAACCCATATCCGTTCCGCAAGGCTCGCAGAGAGAACCAGCGCGACGACAGGAGTAATAAGTGATTCAGCAGGAGTCGCGGCTTAAGGTCGCCGACAACACGGGTGCCAAGGAAATCTTGACCATCCGCGTTCTCGGTGGATCTGGACGCCGCTACGCAGGCATCGGCGACGTGATCGTCGCCACCGTCAAGGACGCAATTCCCGGCGGTAACGTCAAGAAGGGCGACGTCGTCAAGGCGGTTATCGTCCGCACCAAGAAGGAACGCCGCCGTGCGGACGGTTCCTACATCAAGTTTGACGAGAACGCTGCGGTGATCTTGAAGACAGACGGCGACCCACGCGGTACGCGTATCTTCGGTCCCGTTGGTCGCGAACTCCGCGACAAGCGCTTCATGAAGATCATCTCGCTGGCGCCGGAGGTGCTCTAACCCATGGGAGCGAACAAAGCAGTGAAGTTCAAGATCAAGAAGGGTGACCTGGTTCAGGTCATCAGTGGAGCCAAGCAGGAACGCGGCGGAGACCGCGGCAAGCAGGGCAAGGTTCTGAAGGTATTCCGGGAGAACAACCGGGTCCTCGTCGAAGGAATCAACCGCGTTACTCGCCACACCAAGGTTGGACAGTCGCAGCGCGGCTCCAAGACCGGCGGCATCGAGGTCATTGAAGCCCCCATCCATATCAGCAATGTTGCAGTGGTTGACCCCGAGACCAACAAGCCGACCCGCGTCGGTTACCGCATCGATACCGTAGAAAAAGACGGTAAAGAGCGCACGGTCCGGATCCGCGTCGCCAAGGCATCAGGGAAGGATCTCTAATGACTACCGAAGCCGTAGAGACAAAGATCTCCCCGCGCCTGAAGACGCGCTACGCCGCTGAAATCAAGTCAGGACTGCAGGAAGAATTCGGTTACACCAACGTCAACCAGGTTCCTCGCCTGGTCAAGGTTGTTGTCAACATGGGTGTTGGAGATGCCGCCAAGGACTCCAAGCTCATCGATGGTGCCGTCCGCGACATGACCCAGATCACCGGTCAGAAGCCTCAGGTCACGAAGGCCCGCAAGTCCATCGCACAGTTCAAGCTGCGCGAGGGAATGCCCATCGGCTGCCACGCAACTCTGCGCGGAGACCGCATGTGGGAATTCGTTGACCGCCTGGTCTCGCTTGCCCTTCCCCGTATCCGCGACTTCCGTGGCCTCAGCGGCCGCCAGTTCGACGGGAACGGCAACTACACCTTCGGACTCACGGAACAGTCAATGTTCCACGAGATCGACCAGGACAAGATCGACCGCGTACGTGGCATGGACATCACCGTTGTCACCACCGCAAAGACCGACGACGAAGGCCGCGCGCTGCTCAAGGCGCTTGGCTTCCCGTTCAAATCCGAAGATTAATCTAACTACGTTCCAGGTCCGTACCGGGCAGGGCAGGACGCAAGTCCGACACCCTAAACCGGGCCCCGGAAACCGTTACGAGGAAGGGCAAGAGCCCACATGACAATGACAGATCCTGTGGCAGACATGCTGACACGTCTGCGCAATGCAAACTCCGCATACCACGACACCGTGAGCATGCCATACAGCAAGCTCAAAGCTCGCGTCGCCGACATCCTGAAGGCTGAAGGCTACATCGCGGGCTGGAAGGAAGAGGAAGCGGAGGTCGGCAAGAAGCTGACCATCGACCTCAAGTTCGGTCCTGAGCGCCAGCGTTCAATCGCCGGCATCCGCCGCATTTCCAAGCCCGGACTCCGCGTTTACGCGAAGTCCACCAACCTGCCGCACGTGCTGGGTGGCCTTGGTATCGCAATCCTGTCCACGTCCTCCGGACTGCTGACAGACCGCCAGGCATCCAAGAAGGGCGTGGGTGGGGAAGTCCTCGCCTACGTCTGGTAGCCGGAACAGAGAAGGAGTAAACACATGTCACGTATTGGACGTCTCCCCATCTCCGTTCCCGCGGGTGTTGAGGTAAAAGTCACCGGTAACCTGGTGTCCGTCAAGGGAGCCAAGGGGGAGCTGAGCCACACCGTGCCCAGCCCGATCCTGGTTGATCTTGACGAGAACACACTGACCGTCACCCGGCCGAACGACGAGCGCGAATCGCGTTCGCTCCACGGCCTGACGCGCACCCTGATCTCCAACATGATCATCGGTGTCACCGACGGTTACAAGAAGAACCTCGAAATTGTCGGCACCGGTTACCGCGTGCAGGCTAAGGGTTCCGACCTGGAGTTCGCACTGGGCTTCAGCCACCCGGTAGCCGTCAAGGCACCGGAGGGCATCACTCTGACCGTTGAGGGACCTACCAAGGTTTCCGTCTCCGGCATCAGCAAGCAGCAGGTCGGCGAAGTCGCCGCAAACATCCGCAAGCTGCGGAAGCCGGACCCCTATAAGGGCAAGGGCGTGCGCTACGCAGGCGAAGTTGTTCGCCGTAAAGTCGGAAAGTCTGGTAAATAATCATGGCTATCAGCATTAATAAGAAGCGAAGCTCCAAGAGCAAGTCCGCCCAGCGTGGACGCCGCCACCTCCGTGTGCGCAAGCGCATCACCGGAACAGCGGTTCGCCCGCGTCTGGTAGTCAACCGGTCCGCACGGCACATGTTCGTTCAGGTTGTCGACGACGGACTGGGCGTCACGGTTGCTTCGGCATCCACCCTCGAAGCGGATCTCCGTGCATTCGACGGTGACAAGACCGCCAAGGCCAAGCGCGTGGGCAACCTCGTCGCAGAGCGTGCCAAGGCCGCTGGTATCGAAGCAGTCGTCTTCGACCGCGGCGGCAACAAGTACCACGGCCGCATCGCCGCCATCGCTGATGGCGCCCGCGAAGGTGGGTTGGCACTGTGACCGAGGAAAACAACGCAAAGGAACCTGAATTGAGTACAGGTACTGAACAGCCTGCTGCTACAGCTCCGGCTGCAGAGGCACCCGCAACGGCAGCTGCCGACGACCGCAAGGGTGGTGCCCGTGGAGAACGCGGTGGCCGCAACAGCGGCGCCGGTGGCCGCGATGGCGGCCGTGGCGGTCGCGATGGCGGCCGCGGTGGCCGTGACGGCGGTCGCGGAGACGACAAGGACAAGTTCGTCGAACGCGTCGTAGCCATCAACCGCGTATCCAAGGTAGTCAAGGGTGGGCGGCGTTTCAGCTTCACCGCCCTGGTTGTCGTCGGTGACGGTAACGGTATGGTCGGTGTCGGGTACGGCAAGGCCAAGGAAGTTCCGTCAGCCATCGCCAAGGGTGTTGAAGAGGCCAAGAAGTCCTTCTTCAAGGTCCCTCGCATTGGCGGCACCGTTCCCCACCTGGTGCAGGGTGAAGCGGCTGCGGGCGTAGTCCTGCTCCGCCCGGCCTCCCCAGGTACCGGTGTTATCGCCGGTGGCCCGGTGCGCGCCGTACTGGAGTGCGTCGGTATCCACGACGTGCTGTCGAAGTCACTCGGCTCCTCGAACGCCATCAACATTGTTCACGCAACCGTTGACGCCCTGAAGCGGTTGGAAGAGCCCCAGGCAGTAGCCGCCCGTCGTGGGTTGCCACTGGACCAGGTCGCTTCCTCGTCGATGCTGCGCGCAATGCAGGAACAAAAGGCAGGTGCGTAATGGCAACTCCCAAGCGCGTGTTAGTAAGCTCAGCGAAGCTTCAGATCACCCAAACCAAGTCCGCCATTGGCGGCAAGCAGAACCAGCGCGACACCCTGCGGTCCCTCGGCCTGAAGCGCATCGGACACACAGTTGTCCGTACCGCCGATGCCGTTACCGTTGGCATGGTCAACACGGTTCCGCACCTCGTGAAGGTTGAGGAGGCCAACTAATGGCAGAGAAGAATGTGGCAGCAGCCACGGTTACAGGGGACTCGGAGCGCGTTCACGCGCTCAAGGTCCACCACCTGCGTCCAGCTCCAGGAGCCAAGACCGCCAAGACCCGCGTGGGCCGTGGCGAAGGCTCCAAGGGTAAGACCGCAGGCCGCGGTATGAAGGGTACCAAGGCCCGCTACCAGGTCAAGGCAGGCTTCGCAGGTGGACAGCTTCCCCTGCACATGCGCCTTCCCAAGCTGCGCGGTTTCAAGAATCCGTTCCGGGTCGAGTTCCAGGTTGTGAACCTGGACAAGATCTCGGAGCTCTACCCCAACGGTGGCGAGGTATCGGTTGACAGCCTGGTCGCCAACGGCGCGGTTCGCAAGAACCAGCCCGTGAAGGTACTGGGCACCGGAGAGATCACCGTCAAGGTCGATGTCACGGTACACGCCTACTCAGCTAGCGCTGCAGAGAAGATCACTGCAGCCGGCGGTTCGGTCACCGGGCTCTAGATAGATCCGCTGTGATCTACCCGATCTAGCAACTAGACTCTTGGTGGGCCGGAACAATCCGGCCCACCAAGAGTTTTTTTACGCCCTATCAGCGCACCAATCGCGCCCCCGGGTCCAATGCACCGGGTTTCAACCGTTAGACTCGGTTGTTGAGTATCTGTCCGCCATGGACACCAAGACCTTCAGGAGGACGCTTGCTTAGCGCTATTGGCCGGGCTTTCCGGACGCCAGACTTACGGCGCAAGCTGTTGTTCACGCTGGGAATCATCACCATCTTCCGCCTGGGTGCCTTCATTCCCGCGCCCGGTGTTGACTACGGCAACGTCCAGCAGTGCTTGCAACTCGGTAACACCGAGGGCGGGCTCTACGAGTTCGTGAACCTTTTCAGTGGTGGCGCACTCCTCCAGGTCTCCATCTTTGCCCTGGGGATCATGCCCTACATCACCGCGAGCATCATCACGCAGTTGCTGCGCGTTGTGATCCCGCGCTTCCAGGAACTGCACCAGGAAGGCGCGCAGGGCCAGTCCACTCTGACCCAGTACACGCGCTACCTGACGATCGCACTCGCCCTGTTGAATGCCACCACCCTTGTCTCCCTGGCGCGATCCGGTGCGCTGCTGGGTGACTGCCCGGTGCCGATCATCCCTGATGACAGCATCATCACCATCCTGCTGCTGATCCTCACCCTGACCGCAGGCACCGGCCTCATCATGTGGATGGGCGAGCTCATCACCGAGCGCGGCGTCGGCAACGGCATGTCACTGCTGATCTTCACCGCCATCGCTGCAGGCTTCCCCACCTCACTGGGCGAGATCCTCCGCACCCAGGGCTGGACTGTCTTCGTGGCAGTTATCGCCATCGGGCTGGTCGTTGTCGCATTGGTGATCTTCGTCGAACAGTCGCAGCGAAGAATTCCTGTGCAGTACGCGAAGCGGATGGTCGGCCGGCGCACCCTCGGCGGCAGCAGCACCTACATCCCGATCAAGGTGAATATGGCTGGCGTTATCCCGGTCATCTTTGCCTCGTCGATGCTGTACCTGCCCAGCCTGATCGCGCAGTTCAACACCCCAACCGATGGGCAGACACCGCCACCGGAATGGGTCAACTTCATCACCACCTACCTGGCAAACGGCGACCACCCGCTCTACATGGCCCTGTACTTCGCCATGATCGTGTTCTTTACCTACTTCTACGTAGCGATCACGTTCAACCCGGACGAGGTCTCAGAGAACATGAAGAAGTACGGCGGGTTCATCCCCGGGATCCGGGCCGGCCGGCCAACGGCCGAGTACCTCCAGTACGTGCTGTCCCGTATCACCCTCCCCGGAGCCATCTACCTCGGTTTGGTAGCACTGATCCCGTTGATCGCCCTCGTGCTGATCAACGCTAACCAGAACTTCCCCTTCGGCGGCGTCTCAATCCTCATCATGGTGGGCGTTGGACTCGAGACGGTGAAGCAGATCGACGCTCAGCTACAGCAGCGTCACTACGAAGGGTTGTTGCGATGACACGCATGCTCATAATCGGTCCTCCCGGATCCGGTAAAGGCACACAGGCGGCGCGGATCTCCGAACGGCTCGGCGTCGTAGCAATCTCCACCGGGGACATCTTCCGGGACAACGTCAAGCGCGAAACCCCGCTTGGCGTGGAAGCCAAAAAGTTCATGGACGCCGGAGATTTCGTCCCCGACAGCGTCACCAACTCGATGGTGCGCGACCGGCTCAAGGAAGATGACGTCCGCGATGGCTTCCTTCTGGATGGCTACCCACGGACCGCCGCCCAGGTGACCGAGCTTGATGACATCCTGCACCAGAACGAACTGACGCTCGATGCGGTTTTGCAGTTGACAGCCCCCGACGAGGAACTGGTCCGTCGCTTGACCAACCGTGCGCAGCTTGACGGGCGCAGCGACGACAACGAGGCTGTCATCCGGCACCGTCTGGACCTCTACCACGAGCAGACGGAGAGCGTGGTGTCACAGTACGAAGGGCGCGGCATCGTCAAGCGCGTCGACGGCATCGGCGCAATCGACACGGTGACCGAGCGTGTGGTCAGTGCCCTGAACGGTTCGCGCTAACTTGTCGATGTTCCGCCAGTCAAAGGTTGAGTACAAGAGCAACCAACAGATCCTCACGATGCGCAAGGCAGGGTTGGTGCTTTCGACGGCCCTGGACGAGGCTATTGGTGCAGCGGCCATCGGTGTCACTACTGCTGAATTGAACTCGGTATTCGCTGACGTACTGAAGTCGGCCGGGGCAACCTCGAACTTTCTGGGGTACCACGGCTTTCCGGCGTCCATCTGCGCTTCCGTCAACCACGAAGTGGTTCACGGCATACCCGGGGACTACGTACTCCAGGACGGCGATATCCTCTCCATCGACGGAGGCGCAGTGGTGGACGGGTGGCACTCGGATTCCGCACGATCTGTCATCGTCGGGCAGCCCCGTGCTGAAGATCAGCGCCTCTCTGACGCCACCGAATCCGCCATGTGGCATGGCATCGCGGCCCTGGCCGGCGGACGCAACGTTGGCGACGTCGGCAATGCGATCGACGACTATGTCACCGGGCTCGACGGCGCCCCTCTGGGGATCCTGCAGGACTATGTGGGACACGGTATCGGGACCCAGATGCACCAGCCGCCAGACGTCCTGAACTACCGGAGCGGACACCGCGGTCCGAAGATCCGGCCCGGGCTATGCCTCGCGATTGAACCGATGCTGGTTCTTGGCAGCCTTGAGACAACCCTGCTCGACGACGACTGGACGGTCGTCACCACAGATGGCCGTCGCTCCTGCCAGTGGGAGCACACAGTCGCTGTGCATGACCGCGGCATCTGGGTCCTCACTGCAGCTGATGGCGGTGCCTCAAAGCTGGAGCCGCTGGGGGTCACACCCGTTCCGCTGTCGTAGTGGTTCGGACGCACCGCGCGATTTAACATTTCACCTTCGTTAGCGTAGAGTTGCCTGTTGGTTGTCTCTACTCCTGTGCCCATTTAGGGCGCCCACGCGTGCACGATCCGGGACGTCCGGATCTGTTGCTGCGGTGGGAGTAAGCCAACAATTACCACCCCATTCGTTCGCCGCGCAAGCGGTGGGCATAGACGTTAGCGGAGGATATGGCCAAGAAAGACGGTGTCATTGAGATTGAAGGCACTGTGAACGAGGCTCTGCCCAACGCGATGTTCCGCGTTGAGCTGGCCAACGGTCACATTGTCCTTGCCCACATCTCGGGCAAGATGCGTCAGCACTATATCCGGATCCTCCCCGAGGACCGGGTGGTAGTGGAGCTTAGCCCTTACGACCTCACCCGAGGTCGCATTGTCTACCGCTACAAATAAGGAATTCTCCCATCCTGCCTCAGGGTAGGGAGTGTAGTTACAGCACAATCTGCAAACAACGCAAAGGAAAACCATGAAGGTCCAGCCGAGCGTCAAGCGGATCTGCGATAAGTGCCAGGTGGTTCGCCGCAAGGGCAACGTACTCGTGATCTGCGAAAACCCGCGCCACAAGCAGCGTCAGGGATAGTTCTTCTCCTTCCGAGAAAAACCCCTCACGCAGTAGCAGTACATCCATAAAGGCAGAGCAGTTCCCTTCTTTAGATGGGAGCACACCCCCGGGCACGGAGGCCGGGGAGCTGAAAACCTCAGCAGGCCGCTCTGTTTCAGACCTCCAGTAACACCAAAGGAGAACCGCCACTATGGCACGTCTCGCTGGCGTAGACATTCCCCGCGAAAAGCGGGTAGTGATAGCGCTTACCTATATCTATGGCGTGGGCAAGACCCGTGCAGACCAGACGCTGGCAGAAACCGGGATCAGCCCGAATACGCGCGTCAAGGACCTCACCGACGCGGAGCTGCTGCAGCTGCGTGACTACATTGAAGTCAACTACAAGGTCGAAGGTGACCTCCGCCGTGAGGTAGCCGCCGACATCCGCCGGAAGGTGGAGATCGGAAGCTACGAAGGCATCCGGCACCGCCGCGGTCTTCCAGTGCGCGGACAGCGTACGAAGACCAACGCGCGTACCCGTAAGGGCCCCAAGCGCACCGTAGCCGGCAAGAAGAAGGCCGCGCGCTAGATCCCCACTGGCTCCCTAACTTAGCTCGCTTCGCTCGCTAAGCCAGGGAACCCTCGCCAGCGGAGGCCCCTGTGAATTGGGGCTAATGGTTCTAGCCAGCCGCTTGCTCGCCATCAGGGCCCTCACCGGTCCCGGCACCTCACCCATCACCTTTCGTAGGAGAAGCAATGCCCCCCAAGACTCGTGGAGCGGTACGTAAGCCGCGTCGCAAGGATAAGAAGAATATCGCGCTTGGACAGGCGCACATCAAGAGCACCTTCAACAACACCATCGTGTCCATCACGGACCCGTCAGGCGCAGTTATTTCCTGGGCCTCCGCTGGTGAAGTTGGATTCAAGGGCTCTCGCAAGTCGACGCCGTTCGCCGCGCAGATGGCAGCCGAGGCTGCTGCCAAGCGTGCACAGGAGCACGGCGTCAAGAAGGTCGACGTTTTCGTCAAGGGCCCAGGCTCAGGTCGCGAAACGGCTATCCGCTCGCTGCAGGCCACCGGCCTGGAGGTTGGCTCCATCCAGGACGTCACTCCCAGCGCCCACAACGGTTGCCGGCCTCCGAAGCGTCGCCGCGTCTAATTAGCTTTTCCGGCGTCGAATGCCGCCCTGAGTGTGGTTCCGGGTTCCGGGATCATTCCAGGGCGGCGTTCGACACCGATCCTTAAGCTAATAAGCGTTGCTTGCTAGCTGTCCCTTTCCACCATTTGTGTTGCGTCATATAGCGGATGCTCCCTGAAAGGAAATGTAAGTGCTTATTGCACAGCGCCCCACCCTGACTGAAGAAGTCGTCGCCGACAACCGCTCGCGGTTTGTCATCGAGCCGCTTGAGCCCGGTTTCGGCTACACCCTCGGAAACTCACTCCGCCGCACCCTGCTGTCATCGATCCCGGGTGCAGCTGTAACCAGCATCCGCATCGACGGCGTGCTGCACGAGTTCACCACGGTTCCCGGTGTCAAGGAAGATGTCACTGAGATCATCCTGAACATCAAGAACCTGGCTGTGTCCTCCGAGCACGACGAGCCAGTCGTCGCCTACCTGCGCAAGCAGGGGCCCGGCGTCGTCACGGCAGCGGACATCGCGCCTCCAGCAGGCGTCGAATTCCACAACCCGGATCTGCACATTGCCACCCTGAACTCGAAGGGCAAGTTCGAGCTCGAACTGACCATCGAGCGTGGACGCGGCTATGTATCGGCTTCCCAGAACAAGTCCGGTGACTCCGAGATCGGCCGTATCCCGGTCGACTCGATTTACTCACCGGTCCTGAAAGTCACCTTCCGGGTTGAAGCAACCCGTGTTGAACAGCGCACCGACTTCGACCGTCTGATTGTCGACGTCGAAACCAAGGACGCCATCGCCCCCCGCGATGCCGTGGCCTCGGCAGGCACCACCCTGGTGGAACTGTTCGGTCTGGCCCGCGAGCTCAACACCGCCGCTGAAGGCATCGAGATTGGCCCGTCGCCCACTGACGCTGCCCTGGCAGCCGACATGGCGCTTCCGATCGAAGATCTTGAGCTGACCGTTCGTTCGTACAACTGCCTCAAGCGGGAGGGCATCCACACCGTGGGTGAACTCGTTGCCCGTTCCGAGGCAGACCTGATGGACATCCGTAACTTCGGTGCGAAGTCCATCGATGAGGTCAAGGCCAAGCTCGTTGAGCTCGGCCTGTCCCTGAAGGATTCCCCTCCAGGGTTCGACCTCGCGGCTCGCGCAGCAGCCATTGAAGAGGACGACGCCGCTTACAGCGACGAAGAGCTCTAACAACTTAGAACGACCTGTCCGCCGCCCTTAGCGGCGGACAGGACCACTTAGAGGAGAAACAATCATGCCCACACCAACAAAGGGCCCACGTCTCGGAGGCGGTCCGGCGCACGAACGCCTGATGCTCGCCAACTTGGCCGCCTCACTGTTCGAGCACAAGCGCATCACCACCACGGTGACCAAGGCGAAGAGGCTTCGTCCCTACGCCGAGCGCCTGATCACCTTCGCGAAGAAGGGCGATCTCGCCTCACGTCGTCGCGTCCTTGGCGTCATCAGCAGCAAGAGCATTGTCCACGAACTGTTCACGGACATCGCCCCAGCCGTTGCTGAGCGCGAAGGTGGCTACACCCGCATCACCAAGATCGGCAACCGCAAGGGCGACAACGCCCCGATGGCCGTCATCGAACTGGTTCTCGAGCCAATGTCAGCGAAGCAGTCAGTCGTTGCAGAAGCAGAACAGTCCAAGGCCAACGCAGCTCCTGCCGCGCCGGTCCAGGCCGAATCACCCGAGTCAGCCGATTCGCCGGACTCGCCCGAGTCAGCTGACTCAGTGGATTCAGCCGAATCAGCGCCGTCGGCCGAAGAGGTCGCCGCTGAAGACACGAACGTCAGCGCCGAGGCCGGCGCCGACGAGGTTGTCGTCATTGAAGAAGGCACCACTGAGGACGACGGCAAGAAGTAATTCTTCTGCCGCTGTGTAAGCACTGTGATTGAGCAAAAGCCCGCTGTCCCTGTTGAGGATGGCGGGCTTTTGCGTGTCCGGCTCGACCTCGCCTACGACGGGGCGCACTTCTCCGGGTGGGCTGTCCAGCCAGGGTTGCCGACGGTTCAGGGGGTGATCGAGGCCGGTCTTCAGACCCTGCTTCGTAGACCAGCACGCCTGACGGTCGCGGGCCGCACCGATACCGGCGTCCACGCCCGGGGCCAGGTGGCGCACGTGGACCTCACACCCGAGGAGTGGCGCGGCCTTAGCAGGGGCAAGGAAATGACGCCGGAAACCGCAATGCTGCGGAGGCTGGGCGCCACGATCAGCCGCGAACTTGGAAGATCGGACCGTCAGCGCCACCAGGTTCCGGCGGTCGTCGTCCGTCAGGTGTCGCTCGCGCCTGCCGGATTCGATGCCCGGTTCTCGGCGCTATGGCGTCGCTACAGTTACCGGATAGCCGACCGGCCCGGGTTGCGGGATCCGCTGGTCCGCGGGGTCACCCTCTGGCACCCTGAAGAACAGCAGGTCAACCGTCTGAACGACGGTGCGCGGCAGCTTCTCGGGCTCCAGGACTTCCGCTCCTTCGTGAAACCCCGTCCCGGGGCGACAACCGTCCGTGAACTACAGCGCTTCGATTTCGAACGAGCGGAGGACGGGATCATTACCGTTGCCATCCAGGCCGATGCATTCTGCCACAACATGGTTCGTGGACTGATCGGGTCGACCCTACGGGTGGGGTCCGGGGAGAAGGAGCCGTCCTGGCTTCTTGAACGGTTGCACGCCCGCACGAAGGAAGCGCGCTCGGTGCTTGCCGCCCCTCATCCGTTGATCCTCGAGGAGGTCCGCTATCCCGACGACGCCGCTATTGGTCGACGGGCCGAGGAGACCCGCGCCCGGCGCGACGGCACAGTGGGAGTGTCACCCCTCCGTTGACACGCTGCGGGGGATCAGGGTTCCGCGCTGGTGGCTGCCGCAGTATCCGCGATAGTCCTCGGAAGTGTGACGGTGAACGTGGTCCCGACGCCGGGTGAACTGGCGCACCTGATGGTCCCGCCATGACCATCGACAATGGCCTTGGTCACCGCGAGGCCCAACCCGACACCGGGAATAGCTGCCTCACGTGCGCCCCGTGCGCGGAAGAAGCGGCCATAGACCAGGCTGGCCTCACGCTGGGTCATCCCTATGCCGTGGTCCTGAACTTCAATCTGGACGGTGTCCTGACCTGCGTGGGCCCGCACGACGATATCCCCCCCGCTGGGGGAGTACTTGATGGCGTTGGAGAGCAGGTTGTCCACGACCTGGCCGATGCGGAGCGGATCGGCGATCACCCACAAGCGGTCGGGCAGTTCGGATACCAGGTTCACGCCAGCAACGTCGGCCTGTGCCTTGGCGGAACGCACCCGTGAAGCGACGAGCTCCGATAATTCGGTGGGTTGCGGATGCAGGCTCATCGCTTGGGTGGTGGAGGATAGGAGGTCGGAGACCAACACCGACAGCCTTTTTGCGTTCCGTCTGGCAACGATGAGTGATTGGTGGGCCGCCGGTGTCAGGGGTTCCTGCGATTCCAGGACAAGGTCGAGGTGGCCGACGATCGAGGTCAGTGGGGTGTTGATCTCATGCGTGACGTTGGCAACGAAGTCTTCCTTCACGGTGAGCAATCCGACCAGTTCGGTAACGTCGTTGAACACGATGACCGATCCGGCGAAGTTCCCCTCGGTGTCGATCATTGGCCGTGCAGCGGTGGAGACGGCGCGCTGGGTGTCGCCCTCGCCTAGCCAGAGCAAATTGTTGGAGAAGCTTTCTCCGTTGACCGCGCGGCGGATTGGGTGCATGGAGCCGGGCAGGGGCGCCCCACCCTTGCTGCCGGAGAACGGCAGCACATCCTCGTCCTTGGCATCCGATTGGTCTGCAGCTTTAAGAAAAAGCTGTTGCTGGCGGTTGGTAAGGAGCGTCCTTCCCTCCGTGTCGACCGCGACGACCCCGACGCCGACCGTGTCGAGGATCGCGGAAAGCAACCGCTCACGGTTCCCGCTCTCAGCCTCCAGCACACTCACCGCCTGGTTCCTCCGGTCCAGCTCGACGATCTGCTGCATCAACCGGGTACTCGAGAGGCGCATCGTAAGGAACACGGCAAGCATTGAGATGGGGATCAACAGCGTTTCGACTGCCTTGAGCCCGGTCATCGAAAACGTCGATAGCAGCGGATAGTGGACGATCAGGTAGGGCGCAACAAAGCTGATCAGCGCTGAAACCACGACCATTCGCCCCGCCACGGCGAGCCAGATCACCGGGAACAGAGACAGCGCCCCAAGCCCGGGAAGGGACTCGTAGGCACCGTTACGGACAAAACCGATGGCAATGAAGTCCAGTAGCGGGATGGCGAGGATGGCCTCCGGCGGGAACCGCTCCCACGGCATAAGCAGGCACGCGACGAACAGCAGGAGGAGGAGCCCCAGGCCCACCAGAAATGCACCGTTGTCGAAGATCTCCGGGTTGAGGAATGGCGCTGACGCAGCGATCAACACAATAATGAGCGTGAGCGGTAGCTGGTAGAGGGCCGTCTTCCCGCGCAGGCCCAGCTTTCGTTCGAACAGTTTGTCCCCGAGCAGCCAGAACTGGTGCGATGTCGAGGTGCTGGGCGCCGTGAAAGGTGTGTGCTCTGGTGGTGCAATGTCGGCGTCCCCTGGCCGTAAGCGATGCATGCGTCCATTATCCTCCCGGATTCCCTGAGCGATAGCCACAGCAGGGGATCAGTACCCGGTCCCAAACGAGTATGCTGGGAGCCAAAGGTAAGTATTGTGACATGAGAGGTACATCCTTGACAGGGCGCCACCACCTCGGGTTGGGTTCCAGCGAAGAATAGGGGATGAGATATGAGCGATCCCGGAGTAGCAGTTGTCATTGAGGACGATGACGATGTGCGGAACCTGGTCGACGCTGTTCTCACCCAGTCCGGCTTCGAGGTTCATTCGGCGGGTCTGGGACGCGAGGGTGTTGAACTGGTCGCCCAGCACAGCGCCACGATAGTGACGCTTGACGTGGGGCTCCCTGACATTGACGGCTACGAGGTGCTCCGACGGATTCGCTCGACGAGCGATTGTTATGTATTGATGCTCACCGCCCGCACCGACGAACTCGACACTTTGACGGCACTGCAATCCGGGGCCGACGACTTCATCACCAAACCGTTTCGCCCCCGGGAACTGAGGGCACGGATCGCCGCGATGCTTCGCCGCCCGCGAGGCCAGGGCCCGATCGGTGCAAGCGCCGCGCCCCTGGAAACGGTCGATAGCGAGTCTGGACTGTTGAAGCACAACGGGCTGACGCTCGACCACGAGACTCGGACGGCCAGCCTTCCAGGTACCACACTCAGCCTGACCCGCAGCGAATTCGACCTACTGCATGACTTGCTGCGCAGCGGAGGGGCGGTTCGCACGAAGGCCAACCTGGTAAGAGTGGTGCGCGGGCACCATTACCGGGACGATGCCTTCATCAGTGACGCCGACGAACGGGCGGTCGAAGTCCACATGGGCAATCTGCGAAGAAAACTGGGTGAGGACTCGCGGGAACCGAAGTGGCTGCTCACGGTCCGCGGCGTCGGCTACCGGCTGGCGCCCCGCCAGGACTGAACCGCCCGAACTGTGTCGTTGTGCCCCGATCGTCACCCGGGAGTCTCCTCGTCGCTGGCCGCTTCCCCGCCGAGCAACAGTTCTTCGGTAGTCTCCAGAGCGCAGGAGTTCAGACGGGGCAGCAGCTCTGCGGCCGCTGAAAACTCGTCGACCCTGATCAGGTCCTCCACGCCGGAAGCCAGCTGGGCAAGCCTGACCGCGCCCACCATCGTCGAAGTGGTCTTGATGCTGAGAATGGCATCCAGTGCGCTGACACTGTTGCGTTGCTCAATGTCGGTGGACAGCCGCAGATACCTTTCATCCCAGGCCTGAACGAACTCGAGGACAAACGATCTCACGGCTGTCGGATGGTCGAGGTGGTCCTGCAGGCGGTCAAGCGTCTCGCGGTCAACAAGGGGAAGTCGTCTGCGTTCCGGGACGGTCACGGCGCGCATTTCGCGGAATCCGCCGCAGACGCAGCCACCGAAATTGCCATGATCACCGCCTCACGCCCGGCGTAGCCTATCTTCAACATTTCCCAAGGATACGTTCGAAATACCCGGTTGGGGTGCCTCCGCCGAGACCCTGCGGAAAAGCTTCGTCATTCCTACAAATGGAGCGGATCAAGCGCCGGTTTTACCGCAACGACAGGTCCAGATCGCGGACCAGTTCGCCGTCATGGAGCTCTACCAGTCGATCGGCCAGGCTAGGCGAACACCATCACCCCGGCGAGACAGGCCACGATCATCGGCGGCCCAAACGGGAATACCGAGCGGCGTGACGCCTTTTGCGCGAGCAGCAGGAAAACACCGATCAGTGCCCCGAGAATGAAACCGCCCAGCACGGTCACCGCCCAGGCATTCACCCCGGCGTACCCTCCGTAGAGTCCCAACACCCCGGCGAGTTTCACGTCCCCCATGCCGAGGCCCCCCGGTGAGACGAGCGCCAGGACCAGGTAGAGGGCAAACATGGCGAGGCCGCCAACGATCGCCCCCACCAACCGGTCCCATTCCCCGGAGACGAGGCTCGCCACCGAGAAGAGCGCCAGCGCGCAGACGCCGAACGGCAGCAGAAGGGCGTTGGGCAGGAGGCGGGTCCGGAGATCCACGACTCCCAGCACCACAGCGAAAACCGGCAGTGCAAGGAAAGCGGGGGTGGCGGGGGACCACCCAAATCGCCAGAGCACGAGCGCGCACAAGACGGCCGTCACCACGCCAGTCCATAGCCGTACCGCCGGGGGGAGGGCCAGCACCGATCGTGGCAGGACTGTCCGTCCCGCTTGGTCGTCCTGTTGGCGGTCCATTCGCCCATTATCTACCGTGGCAGGGCATAGGCTGTGATTATGACCACGCACCATCCCTCGGTCTCGCCCGAGGGAAATCCGCTGCCGCAGGCACAGCCAAGGTTGCGCGAATCCCTCGACGCCCTGCCAGTGGCAGTAGCTCTCATCACTGCAGACGGCGTAATTTCGGAGGTCAACCGGGAGTGGGAGAAGTTCCCCCAGCCCTTTGGCACACGCGGAACCCACGGAGCAGGGGAATGCTACACGTCGGTGTGCGATGATGCGGCGGCGCACGGGGACGACGCGGCGATGGTGGTCTCCCGTGGTCTGCGCACCGTGCTGGGTGGAGAGGAACAGAACCTGGCTCTTGAGTACTCGACGCGCGGCGGGGAGCGCTGGATTCGGACCCGGATCTGCCGAAGCGACAGCGGGGGTCTGGTGATCACCCACCTCGACATCACACGCCAGATGTTGGGACAGCAGGAAATCCTTTTTCAGGCTTCACTGCTGAACGCCGTCGGCCAGTCTGTGATCGCCATTGACCTTCAGGGCAGGATCACGTACTGGAACGACGCGTCGGTGGGCATGCTGGGCTGGAAAGCAGGCGAAGCAGTGGGCCGTCAGTTCGCTGATCTCGCCCTGTTCGAGAATGGCTCAAAGGCGGCGGCAATCATCGCCCAGGTCACTGCTGGGGGTACATGGGCCGGCGAGCACTGGACGAAGCACCGCAACGGGCGCCGGCTGTCGGTCTACTCAACTGTCACGCCGCTGTACGACGCCGAGGGCAAGGTGACCGCCGTGATCGACGTGTCCACTGACACCACCGAGTCACAGCAGGCAGAGGCTGAGATGGGTCGCCTCTCGAGCCTCGTTGAGTCGTCGAATGATGCAATCAACGGCGCCACCCTCGACGGGATCATCACCAGCTGGAACGCCGGAGCCGAGAAGATGTACGGCTACTCGGCCAAGGAAGCGATCGGGAAGAGCGTCGCCATGCTGTCACCGGTGGAGCGCTCGCGGGCGGACGAGGGGTTACGGGATCGGCTCCGGAGGGGCGAATCGGTGATGGGTGAATATGTCCTGGGGATGCGCAAGGACGGCACCCTGATGGACATCTCGTTGACGTTGTCACCCATGTATGACGCCTCGGGCCAGCTGATCGGGTCGTCGGCCATCGCACGCGACGTCACCGAACTCAACACGCTGCGCGCGGCGTCCGATCTGGAACGGGACCGGCTCGCCGCCGCCCAGGAAATGGCACATGTGGGGTCGATTGAATGGGATGCAATTACAGGCCGCGTCTGGTGGTCCGACGAGTACTGCCGGATCCACGGGATGCCGGTGAGGTCAACCGGCGCGCGGGAGCCACTGGTGCGCTCCGTCCACCCCGCCGACCGCGGCCGGGTCGTCCAAATCTGGGATGACCTCATTTCCCGGGGTGGACCGGTCGAGTTCACCTATCGGGTCATGACGCCAGAAGGGGACACCCGGTGGGTGTCCGCCCGGGGCACCCTTGAGAGGAACGGCGACGGCACACCGGTCAAAATGCTGGGGACCGCTATGGACATCACCGAGCGCAAACTCGGCGAACAGGCGCTTGAACGGTTGGCGTTCCGGGACCCGCTCACCGGGCTGGCCAACCGGGCGCTGCTCACCGAGAGCATCGAGAGTGCGCTCGCCCACTGTGCCCTGCGGGGAACCCGGGTGGGGTTGCTCTTTCTCGACGTCGACCGGTTCAAAGTGATCAATGACGGTCTGGGGCATGCGGCAGGGGACAGCCTGCTGGTCCAGCTGGCTGGACGGTTGCAGGACGCGGTGCGCCCCGAAGACACCCTGGCACGCTTTGCCGGTGACGAATTTGTGATCGTGTGCTCGGATATGACCAAGGAAAATGCGACCCAGTTGGCCCGGCGTATCCGGACCGCTGTGCAACGGCCGTTCGAGCTCCTCGAGCGGGAAGTTTTTGTCGACGTCAGCATCGGCATTGCGATCTCTGACGTCGACGACACCCCCGGATCGCTGCTCCGCAACTCGGACGCCGCGATGTACCGGGCGAAGGGGAGTGGCAGGAAGAAGGCAGTTCTCTTTGACGAGGCGATGCACCGTCGTGCCGAACTGCGCCTCGCA
This sequence comes from Arthrobacter sp. 147(2020), assembly GCF_013116715.1. Classification (NCBI taxonomy): domain Bacteria; kingdom Bacillati; phylum Actinomycetota; class Actinomycetes; order Micrococcales; family Micrococcaceae; genus Arthrobacter; species Arthrobacter sp. 147(2020). Next base: position 146,028 of record NZ_JABFOM010000003.1, on the reverse strand, counting down.
GTGGAGTCGGAACTGCCCCGTGCCATCGAACGGGATCAACTGAAAATTCATTATCAACCGGTGGTGGACGTTGCCGGAGGTGAACCGATCGGGTTTGAGGCCCTGCTGCGTTGGCAGCATCCAGAACATGGCCTGGTTGGCCCTGACTCGTTCATTCCTGTTGCCGAAGAGACCGGCCAGATAGTGCCGATTGGTCTGTGGGTGCTGCATCAGACGTTGAAGCAGGCCCAGCTTTGGAAATCAGAGGTGCCCGGCGCCGCGAACTGGCGGATCTCGGTGAACCTGTCCGCTCGGCAGCTCCAGGATCCGGGCCTGCCGGCCGCCGTGGATGAGGCGATCCGGGCAACCGGGATCGACGCGGCCGCCCTGGTACTGGAGATCACCGAGTCGGTGCTGATGGGCGACGCGGACCAATCGTTGAGGACGCTGACGAAACTGCGGAGCCTCGGCATCGGGATCGCCATCGACGACTTCGGGACTGGGTATTCGTCGCTGAGCTACCTCCGCCGCTTCCCCGTCACATCATTGAAGATTGACCGCTCCTTCACCGAGGGGCTCGGGGGAAGCGATGCGCATGCTGGACCCATCGTGGAGGCAATTGCCGCCATGGGGCGTGCGCTCGGTCTACGGGTAGTGGCAGAGGGGGTGGAAACCGTAGAGCAGTTGCGTGAGCTGTCCCGCATGGAAGTCCAGTTCGCCCAGGGTTACCTCTGGTCGCCAGCGTTGCCCGCCGACAAGGTGCCGGGATGGTTTGCGGCCCACCAGGTGGGTACCGCAGGGCGGTCGTTAACCTAGCGTCTCCATGAGCTTGATTGCTGCCGGCCCCAGGACCACGATGAAGAGCACTGGCAGGATGCAGACCATCAGGGGGAACAGCACCTTGACCGGAATCTGCATGGCTTTTTCCTCGGCACGCTGGCGGCGCTTCATTCTCATTTCGCTCGCCTGCACCCGAAGCACACTGGAGATCGAGATACCGTAGCGGTCGGCCTGGACGATGGCGTTGACGAACTTTCGCAAATCCGGCGCATTGGTCCGGGAGAGCAGGGCCGCGTACGCCTCCCGGCGTGCCATCCCCAACTGCATGTCCTGAAGGGTTCGGACCATTTCCGCCGAGAGGGGGCCCTTTCCATTCTGTCCGGCGCGCGCCATGGCGGAGTCGAAGCCTAGCCCGGCTTCGACCGCGATGGTCATCTGGTCGAGGGTGTCGGGCAGTTCGAGCGCAATGGCCGCCTGGCGTTCGGTGCCTTTGCTGTAGACGAGAAGGTCTGGCACAAAGTAGGCGATTGCCGTGAGAGCCACCGCGAGCAGCACGCTGCGGGCTCCCGGTGCGCCACTGACATAGAGAATCCCGAGAACTGCCGCAGCCAGGGCCAACAGGATCTTTGCGGTGACCACTCGCCGCAGCGGCCATCCCGCTGGTCGACCTGCGAGAGCAAGCCGGCGGTCGAGTTTTGCGACCAGGCGGTCCGGGGTGAAGCGGCCGGCGATGGTTTCGAGCCAGGAACCGTTGCGCTGCTTCACCTTGGTCTCATTGGTGAGACCGCGGATCAGATTTTGCTGGATCTGGGTTCGTCCCGGCGCTCGATGCCCGACGACCGACCATCCAAGGAGCGGCACCGCAGCCACGATGGCCAGGATGCTCAGTATTAGCAGTGGCGGCATGTGATCCTCCTTCCAGGCCAGCCCGAGTGACAGTGCGTTAAAACTTGAACGAGACCACTTTCTTCATCCACACTCCACCCACCAGGAGTAGGATTACGGAGACCCCCATGATGACGTAGCCGATGGGATGCTGGAACATCGGATCCATGTACCCGGGACTGACGACCATCAGGATTGCACCCATGGCGAACGGCAGCGCCATCAGGATGTAGGCGCTCAACTTGCCCTCTGCGCTGAGCGTATCCACCTGACGACGAATCTGGTTCCGCTCCCGAATGGTCTGACCCACTTGATCGAGGACCGTCGCGAGGTTCCCTCCCACTTCGCGGTGGATGGCGATAGCCTGTGCCACCCATGAGAAGTCTTCGGACTGCATCCGGTCTGCAGCGTCATCCAGGGCATCGCCGAGATCTCGTCCGAGTCGAGTCTCGTTGATGATCCGGGTGAACTCTTCAGTGGTTGGAGCCTCCGAGTCGGCTGATACTGCATCAATCGCGCGCAAGAGGCTGTGTCCGGCCCGCAGGCCGCCTGCCAGTAATTGCAGGGTGTCATCCAGTTGCTCAGCGAACTGCTTCTGGCGGCGGGACGTCAGCACCCCAAGGGCAACTTTGACGAGGACGGGTGCAGCAATAGCAAGGAGGACCGCAAGGAACGGCCCGGCAAGGATCAAACCCACGCAGGCCGCGAGTACTGTGCCGCTGCCGGTCAGCACAACGAAATCTGCCGGCCGGATCTTTAGTCCTGCTCCCTCGAGTTTGGCTGCTATCCCTCCCATCAGGTTGCGCCGCTTGAGCAGACCGTCGACCATGCCGGTGGTCAGGCTCGCCAATTGGGTCAGCTGGATGGGTGATGAAGGGTCAGCCGTTTTGGCGCGGTTTAGCGAGTTGCGTTGAGGACGGGGAATGAGCACGAGGAAGATTGCCGCGCCCAGGGCTGCGAAACAGGCGACAATTCCCAGCAGGAGCTGCATGCCCGACGGTTCAGGAATCATCGCTCAGCCCTGCCGTTGAGGGGGGAACCGAAAACGCTGGGAGAGAGCTCTATACCGAGGTCGCGGAACCGGTCAGTGAACTTCGGGCGGACGCCGGTTGCCACCGGAACCCCGAGGAAACGGCCGTTGGAGTCGACCCCCGCGCTGTAGTCGAAGACGAATGCATCCTGAAGGGTCACGATTTCGCCCTCCATACCTTGGACCTCGGTCACATGGGTGACCCGACGGGTACCGTCACGAAGCCGCGTAAGCTGCACAATGACGTCCACTGCAGCGGCCAGCTGCTCGCGGACAGCGCGGAGTGGCAGGTCCATCCCGGCCATCAGGACGAGAGTTTCCAGGCGGGCAATTGCGTCGCGGGGCGAATTGGAGTGGACGGTGGAGAGGGATCCGTCGTGGCCGGTATTCATGGCCTGCAGCATGTCAAGTGTCTCGCCACCGCGGACCTCGCCCACCACGATGCGGTCGGGACGCATACGGAGGGAGTTACGGACCAGGTCCCGAATGGTGATCTCCCCCTTACCCTCGATGTTGCTGGGCCTGCTTTCCAGCCGGACCACGTGGTCCTGCTGGAGTTGCAGTTCCACTGCGTCCTCGATGGTGACGATCCTCTCGCCCTCCGGGATGAAAGAGGAGAGGACGTTGAGGAGGGTGGTCTTCCCGGTGCCGGTACCGCCAGAGACGATGATGTTCAGCCGTGCCTTGACGCAGGCGTCCAGCAGCTCGGCCATATCCGGGGAAAGGGTGCCAAAGCCAATCAGGTCGTGGACCTGAAACGGGTCAGTCGCGAACTTCCTGATGGTCAGCGATGAACCGTTGACCGCCAAGGGTGGAATCACCGCGTTCACGCGGGAACCGTCGGCCAGGCGGGCATCCACCAGAGGGGATGACTCGTCGATCCGTCGGCCCACCCGGGACACGATGCGTTCGATCACCTTGCGGAGGTGCTCTTCTGACGCAAACCGGACCCCGCTGCGGGTCAGCTTGCCGTGCTGCTCCACGTAGATCATGTTGGGGCCGTTCACCATGATCTCGGTGACGCTTTCGTCGTCGAGCAGGTGCTGCAAAGGCCCATACCCCAGCACATCATCGCTCACACCGCGGATCAGTCGTTGACGTTCCTCCTTGGAGAGCGGCACCTCCTCTTCCTCGACCACCTGGGTGAGTTCTTCCTGTACCAGGGCGTGGAGCTGATCCTCGGTCAGGGCTGAGTCGAGCAGTCGGTTTCCCAGCCGCTCGAACAAGATGGTGCCAGCCCGGTCCTTCAGCTTGGCGAGAGCGTCCCGTGCTGGCGGTGGGGCTGCGGCCGCGGGCTTGGCCGGACGTGTCGATTGCCCTTCATTGATGCGCGGCTGAAATGACTGTGGCTGCTGACGAGGGGCTGCCGCCGGGTCTTGCCCTTCCGGCGCTGCAGGTCGAGCGGATACTGTCCCCGAGGATCGGCGCGCAGCTTCCAGCCGCTCGGCGAGATTCATTTCTTCCCTCCCCGGTGACGTCCATGACCCTTGGCCTTCGTGACGGCGACGGGTGGCGCGAAGCGGAGCAATAGCTTCCGCAGGGCCTTACTCGCTGGATCCCGACGCTTGTTCTCCATCAGGGGAGCCCCCTGATTGGTGGAGAGCCGCACGGCCCGGGACGAAGGGATCACGATGTCGACCTTAACGTTGAGTGCCTTCTCGACGTCAGCGACCGTCAGTCCGTCCCGCTGATCAGCGTTGTTGAGCACAATGTGACGGGTGATCGGGATGAGGGCCAGTTCCCGGAGCACATCGAGTTCCTTGCGAAGCCCCCTCACACTGGGGACATCCATGCCGCTGACGAAGACGTAGTCGGTTGCCTTATCCAGTGCGGCGAGGGTGTGCTCGGACAACCCGGGGGAGGTGTCGACCACCACGTAGCGGTACTGGCTGGCCAGTTGGTCAAGAAGATGTGAAACGTCCTCACCGGTGACCTGATCCACAGAATCAGGAAGGTCGGGTGCGCACAGGGCGAAGAGCCCCGTCGGATGGGCGCTGAGGAATGACTTCAGCACCATAGTGTCGCGGCGGGCTGGGCCATGGACCGCATCGGTCACCGAGTGGTCCGGCGCAATCGTCAACGCGCTTGCTACGTCCCCGAACTGCAGGTCGAGATCGACCAGCACCGTGGCGTGGGGGGCCGCGGCGGCAAGGCCTACGGCCAGGTTGCTCGCCACAGTGGTCTTTCCCGCTCCGCCCTTGGGCGAGACCACGGCGATCACCCGGCCGTTGGCGGACCCGGCAGTATCGCCGGAAGACAAGCTGGCCGAGCGCCGGCGGATCGCTGCACTGCGGGTCGCCCGATGAAGGAGTACGCTCAGCCCGGCGACGTCGGCGTCCGGCTCAACAACGTCGCGAATCCCGGCGCGCATGGCGCTGAGCACCACGCTGGGGGTGGGGGTCGTGGTAAGGAGGACGCTGACCTCAGGAAACTGCACCTCAAACTCGTCAGCGAGTTGCAGTGCATCGTCGAGGGGAACCCCTGGACCGAGGATCAGCACGTCGAGAAGACGCGGATCCGGAAGCTGGGCAACCAGCTCCTGCGCGCCTGTCGGGAAAGCTGAGCCCAGCCACGAGTGTATTTCTCCCTCAAGTGCCCCGGACGCAGCCTCTGTGAGGCGCTGAAGAAAGTCAGGGGCTGTGGTGACTATCGCGTAGCGGCTCATTCGTAGATCTCATCTGCGGTGATCGGCCGCGTGCCGTCTTCGGTTGCTGTGGCTGGTTCTTTCGAAAGCCAGATCCTGCCAAATTCCTGCCCGTAGACAATTTTCTCCGCGTCCGGCGCTGTGCGGGCCACCGTCACCAGGACGCTTCCGGCCGGAAGGGGAGTGGAACCGGGGGCCTCCGATTCCTCCGGCTGCTCAGGCAAACCCTGAATGTTCGTCACCAGGACCTTGTGAAGGGTGAGGTGGGTTATCGCCAGTGGGTTCGCTTCGCCCCCGCCGTCCAGGGAGATAAACACACCAACAGTGTCACCCGGCAGTATCTGGCCGCCAACGGCCCGTTGCGGTTCCAGGAGGATCGTGACTTCCTGCATCCCTTCGGGCACCTCGACCACTGAGTCCTCAATGAGCTCCACCGGATCGACGAACCGGGAGCTCAGCACCTGTTCGCCGGACACCAGCTCCACACTGGTCACCAGGCCAGCAAGCTGGTCAAGGCTCGCGATGGCGTCGGCCGGCACTACCTTGGCGGGCACTGCCTCCTCGCTCACCAGCTCCGGGAGGCTCTCGGCCGGCGTGCCCTCGGGAATTGAGACTCCGTCTCGGACCACGAGAACGGTTTGAGTTTCGGTGCCGGCCAGAGCCCGCTGCTCGGAGGCACTGACGTACTGGACCAGCAGCACGGTTCCGATCACTGCCAGGACGACGGCGGCAATCGCACCGATGATTCGGCTCTTCACTGGGAGATTCCCTTACTGACTTAGCGTTACAAAGAAGGCGTTCAGCTCGTCGCCACCGAGCTCTTCAACGCCGAAGGACTCAAGGTCTTCGAGAGACACCAGGGTAATGAATTTTCCCTTGATTCCCGCGGCTGGTTGCTCTGGATGCTTATCGCTGGGCCAACTGTGGGCGGTGACGTAGAAGGCTGCGAAACCGTCCACCACGTACTCGACGTTGTTGCCGTTGCCGGATTTCTCGACGTAGACCGGCAGCAGGATTGGCTTACCGTCGATAGCGCAGTTCTGCGGCGCGCTCTTGCCGGGTTGACCATTTATCACCTCATCTACATCGACCGTGGCACTGCAGCTCTTCTTCTCAGCTTCCTCAAGCCAGCCGAACGCGCCCGGTAGCGACTTACCGGAGGCGTCGGTGCAGGTGGAATCGACGGTAATCCAGATCTCCTCATCGGTTGGCGTCTGGTCGAAGAGGCATCTGGGCGCGGTGAAAGGGAAGACTGTCGCTTTGGACGGGCTGCCCCAGGACGCCCGAGCTGTGGCCTGAACTGGAGATGACTCAATGCCCAGCACTGGTGCAAACCAGAATTGGACGGCTGAATTGCCATCAGTGGTGAGAGTGTTGGCGGTTACGGTGACAGTGTTGGAGACAGACAGGTCGACGACTGCGCTGGCGCGTCCGTCATTGGCATTGGCGTTGGCAAGGTTTGCTGCGGTCAAAGATGCCGTCCCCGGGTCACACGAATCCTGATACGCGCACTCCTGGGCGATGGCCAGAGCCGCGGCGTCTGCCCCGTTCTGCAGTTGGGCGCGCTCCGCGAAGACAATTCCTACATCGATAACCAGCGCGGTCATCCCGAGCACCAGGACCATCAGCAGTGAGGCCATGACCGCCACGGCGCCATCCTCGTTCGTCATCAGCCGCCGCACCGCATCACACCCTTTCCAGTAACGGTTATGGCATCGGCGAACAAACCTGAGAGCAGATCGACCGAATAGGTCACCGTGACTGTGGTTTCGGTGGCACTTACACAGGGTGTGACAGTGACCTGGTCTGACGACAAAGCGGGCTGGAGGCCTGGTGCGGAGAGAACAGCCGCTGCCTTTGCCACACCGACGTCTTTCTGGATGGCCATCACCCGCACCGCCTCGCGGGCAGCCGACGTGACCTGAAGTTGAGCGTTATAGACCCGCCCAAATTCGACGATTCCAAACAGGACCAAAAGCAGAATGGGCACCACAAGGGCGAACTCGACCGCAGCCGCTCCGGACTCGGACCGTAATCGTCTCATGGGGGTTCTTTCCTTGAATCTAGTTCAGTCGTTAATTAGATCGAAGCAGCGGTATTGTGCGCCGCTGCTTCGATCTGAATCCTGACCTCCCCAGCGGGCCAGGAGAACCTAGACCAGGGCTGGGTTAGGGGGCTGGTACGGCTGGGAGGATCTTAGTGAAGGCCAGCTGGAGCTGGGGGCCAAAGACCAGCATGAGGCCGGTGATGACCACCGCAAGCAGACCGACGAGCAGACCGTATTCAACTGCTGTCGCACCGGTTTCTTCCCTGCGGAGGCGTTCGGTGGCTTTGATGCCGAGGACGTGGAGGGTGGCGATGAGGGAAACCATGAGATGCTCCTGAAGAAATATGAGTGAACGGGAGCGGAGGATCAAGTCCGCCGCTGGGTTGAACGTAGCATCAGGAATCTGGTTAAAACGGGTGTGATTCTTAACCTGACCAAACACTGCGGCTAAGTTCTCAAGGTGCGTCAATCCTTCGGATATCCCGTGCTATTTCAACCCATCCAGGCGGTCGGGGCGCGGATCGGGCTCAGAGCCCGCGCGTTTCCCCTATTGTCGACGGCATGGCTCCGATGGAGCCATGCCGGTACGTCGGCAGTCCACCGCGAGCGGTCGTCGCCGCCCGGCTTTTGACTGGGGCATAGCTTCGCGCTAATCTTGGTAGTCGTTGTGCGTATCCCTCCTCGATACGTCCATGCCCGCGTGGCGACTCGGTTGCAGAGTCACCTGGCCCGCGGGGATGGCCGAGATAACCGGGATCACTGGCTTTCAGCCCTCACCTGAAGTTCCGGTAGCGCATGCATAAGCTGAGCTTTCGCGTCGGAATTAATATTCCCGGCGTGGAGGCGTCACCGAACAAGAAACGAAGGCAAAAACCGTGCGTACGTACACCCCGAAGCCAGGCGACATCAACCGCCAGTGGCACGTCATTGACGCCACCGACGTTGTCCTAGGCCGACTTGCCAGCCAGACCGCAACACTGCTGCGCGGAAAGCACAAGCCGACCTTTGCACCCCATATGGATATGGGCGATTTCGTCATCATCATCAACGCCGAGAAGGTAGCCCTCACCGGCGCCAAGCTCGAGCAGAAGCGTGCATACCGCCACTCCGGTTTCCCGGGTGGCCTCTCGTCGGTCAACTACGCAGAGCTGCTGGAACAGAATCCAGTCCGCGCTGTGGAGAAGGCCATCCGAGGCATGCTTCCCAAGACTTCCCTGGCTGCCCAGCAGATCGGGAAACTGAAGGTCTACCGCGGTGCCGAGCACCCTCACGCTGCCCAGCAGCCTAAGACCTTCGAAATTACCCAGGTCGCCCAGTAGTCCTGGCCACCACACACTAAGAAATTAATTCAAGGAGAACCGTGGCTCAGAACACTGAAGAGCTGAATGAACCAACTGAGGAGCTCACGAGCTACACCTCAGAAACTGGCGAGACCACCGAGGCAACCGCCAAGGAACGTCCCGCCCTGACTGTCGGCGGCGGAGCCGTTGGCCGTCGCAAGGAAGCAGTTGCACGGGTCCGGCTCGTTCCCGGCACCGGCAAGTGGATCGTGAACGGTCGCGAACTGGCCGATTACTTCCCTAACAAGCTGCACCAGCAGGAAGTCAACGATCCGTTCAAGATCCTTGAACTCCTCGGCTCCTACGATGTCATCGCCCGCATCCACGGTGGTGGCCCCTCCGGTCAGGCCGGCGCGCTTCGCCTCGGCGTCGCCCGTGCCCTGAACGAGATTGACCGCGAGAACAACCGCGCCATCCTCAAGAAGGCCGGCTTCCTGACCCGCGACGCACGAGTGATCGAGCGTAAGAAGGCTGGTCTGAAGAAGGCTCGCAAGGCACCTCAGTACTCCAAGCGCTAGAGCACCGCGTGGACCGGCCCGCTTCTTCAAGGGTGTCCGGTTCTGTGTGCTTCCCAACGCCCGTCCGGGTCCCGGACGGGCGTTGGGTGTTTAAGATCGGGATCGATTCCCCCTGAATTAGGATGTACATCGATGAGTAGATTATTTGGGACCGATGGGGTCCGCGGACTGGCAAACGAACTGATCACGCCGGAGCTGGCAATGCAGCTGGCCCAGGCAGCGGCAGTGGTACTCGGTCACCGTTTTACCAACGGCAGACGCCCCACCGCCGTGATCGCCCGAGACCCGCGTATCAGCGGTGACTTCATCGCCGCAGCCGTCGAGGCCGGGCTGGCCGGGGCAGGCGTTGACGTGTTCGACGCCGGAATCCTGCCCACGCCCGCCGCCGCCTTCCTGGTGGCTGACCTGGACGCTGACTTCGGGGTCATGATCTCCGCGTCCCATAATGCTGCGCCCGACAACGGCATCAAGTTCCTGGCACGCGGGGGCAAGAAGCTCGATGACACCATCGAGGACGCCATCGAGCTGGAACTGACCCGTCCAGCCCTCCGGCCCACCGGCGGAGATGTCGGCCGGATCCAACGCTTCGCGGACGCCGAGGACCGCTACGTGGTCCACCTTCTCCAGACCCTCCCCAATCGGCTGGAGGGAGTCAAGGTTGTGCTGGACTGCGCCCACGGCGCCGCCAGCGGCTGCTCGCCCCAGGTTTTCGCCGACGCGGGCGCGGAGATCGTCGTCATCGGAGCTGACCCCGACGGGATCAACATTAACGACGGGTACGGGTCCACCCACCTCGGACCCCTCCAGGCCGCTGTGATCGAGCACGGCGCTGACCTGGGGATCGCCCACGACGGCGACGCCGACCGGTGCCTCGCCGTCGACCACGAGGGAAACATCGTCGACGGCGACCAGATCATGGCGATCATGGCCGTGGCGATGAACGCTGCTGGCACCCTGAAGGACAGCACCCTGGTCGCCACGGTGATGAGCAACCTGGGGTTGAAGCTTGCTCTCCGCGAGGCGGGCATCAGCCTGCGTGAGACGGGTGTGGGCGACCGGTACGTGCTTGAGGGAATGCGCGACGGCGGCTACAGCCTCGGCGGCGAGCAGTCGGGTCACGTCATTTTCGCCGAGTACGCCACCACCGGGGACGGCGTCCTGACCGGCCTGCAACTGGCGGCCCAGGTGGCGCGCACTGGACGGACGCTCAAGGAGCTGTCCCAGATCATGAACAAGCTCCCTCAGGTGCTGATCAACGTCAAGGGCGTCGACAAGGCCGCCGTGACCACCAACGAGCATGTCCAGCAGGCAGTCCTCGAAGCGCAGGACGCGCTGGGGGAGACCGGCAGGGTGCTCCTGCGGCCCTCCGGCACCGAGCCGGTGGTGCGGGTCATGGTGGAGGCCGCCGACATGGCGACCGCCCAGTTGACCGCCGACCGCCTCGCTGAGACAGTGTCGCTCCGGCTGGCTCTCGCCTCCGCCTGACCATCCAGCACCATGACCGCGAAGCCGCGGTGTGGGCGCATGTCCCGGCCCTTAGGGGCGGGACGCCAGGCTGTCCCGGATCTCCGTCAACAGGGCGATCTGCGGATCCGCTGCAGGCTCTTCCTCCACAATGCCCAGGCTTCGGTTGCGGCGTTCGATCATCTTGTTCATCGGCAGCACGATCACGAAGTAGACGGCAGCTGCTACGAGAAGGAAGTTGACGAGTGCCGTCAGGAGGACCCCGAACAGAATGTCGTTGCCGTTGATCGTGACTTTCGCGAAGTCGTCAAAGTTTGGGGATCCCACCAGGGCAGAAATCAGCGGCATGAGAACTGAATCGACGAGCGCGGTGACCACAGCGCCGAAGGCAGAGCCAAGAACGACGGCGACGGCCAAGTCGACGACGTTTCCCTTCATGATGAATGTCTTGAATCCGTTGAGCATCCGCTAAGGATAGCTTCGCTAGCCGTAGTCGGGCGCATCGGGCAACCCGAAGTGCTCCTCGAGGGTCTGCACTCCGTCGTCGCGCATGGTGGCCGAGGTCTCCGCCCCGACAAACCGGTAGTGCCACGACTCGGCGAGGAACCCGGTGGTGTCCTGGCGGTTCTCCGGATAGCGCAGGATGAAGCCAAACCGGTGGGCGTTATCCGCTGCCCAGGCCGCAGCGGCTGTTTCCGCAAAACATGATCGGAGGGTGCAGGCGCCGTCGTCCTGCCCAATGTCGAAGGCCAGCCCGGTCTGGTGTTCCGAGAAGCCGGGGCGGGCCGAGTAGTTGTCCGCGTTCTCGGCACTGCCGTTGCGGCTCACCCAGTAGTCATAGGTATCCACCTGCACGGTGTAGGAGCGGTAGCCGCTCACCAGGGTCAATCCGACGTCGTCGTCGGCTGCCGCAGCGAACATCTCCTCCACTGCCTGCGCGGCGTCGGGGCGCAGCGTGGCATTTGCCCGGTCGGTGGCGAGAGCGACATCGGGCAGGACCAGTTCGTCGGGCGCGTAGTCGATCGGGTCGAGCGGGCGGCGCTTGTTGACGACGACGGTCACGGCGGCGGGATCTGCGTACGGGTCGGCCGCCGGATCGGTAGCGGTGGGAGTGGCTGGGGACGGCGCCCGTTGGGCGGGCGCGGGGATCTCCCCGACGGTCAGGCTAGGAGTTGCCGCTGCTGCTGTCGAAGACTCGGGGTCCGGTGCGCCGCAACCGGACAGGACAGCCGCGAGGATCATGGGGATGGCCAGCAGCCCTCGCACGGGCTGCCGCCGGGACCGGCTCACGTCTTCCGCAGCAGCATTCGCCGCACTGAGTGGTCGGCTTCCTTGGTGAGGACCAGTTGTGCCCGCCCACGGGTGGGAAGCACGTTGTCCATCAGGTTGGGTTCGTTGATCCGCTTCCAGATCCCGAGGGCGGTTTCCTTCGCCTCATCGTCGGTGAGCGATGCGTACCGGTGGAAGTACGACTGGGGATTGGCGAAGGCGCCAGTCCTCAGCGACTGGAACCGCTGCACGTACCACTGCTCGATGTAGGAGGTCTTCGCGTCCACATAGATGGAGAAGTCGAAGAAGTCGCTGAGCGCGAGGCCGGACCGTCCATCCGCCCGGGTGCGGGCGGGGGCCAGCACGTTCAAGCCCTCGACGATGAGCACATCCGGCCGCCGGACCACCACCTCCCGGTCCGGCACGATGTCATACGAAAGGTGGGAGTACCACGGGGCCCGCACTTCCTCGGCGCCGCTCTTGACCTCGCTGACGAACCTCAGCAGGCGCCGACGGTCGTAGGACTCCGGGAAGCCCTTCCGCTGCATCAGCCCCCGGCGTTGCAGCTCGGCGTTGGGGTACAGGAAACCGTCGGTGGTCACCAGCTCCACATTGGGGGTATCCGGCCAGCGGCTCAGCAACTCCCGGAGCACGCGGGCGGTAGTCGACTTGCCCACGGCGACCGAGCCGGCGACGCCGATCACAAACGGGGTGCGGGTGCGTTGCTCGCCCAGGAAGGTGGTGGTCGCGGCGTGCAGTTCCCCTGCGGCAGCGACATATAAATAGAGGAGCCGGGAGAGGGGGAGATAGACCTCCCGCACCTCGTCGAGGTTGAGCTCATCGCCCAGCCCCTTCAGACGCAGGATGTCTTCCAGGCCCAAAGGCGAGGTGATTTCGTTGGAAAGCCGGGCCCACGTCTGCCGGTCAAGTTCGACAAACGGAGTGAAATTGCTCTCCGCACCATTGGTCGCGACCACCCCGGGGTTTGATTCGTTCACCATAGGAATTGTGCCTGTTGGTGCTGCCATAAGCGAACTTACTCCTTGCCCGGGTGCCCCGCCCGCGTCTGGCTGCAGAGTTACCCCGCCGCTGACGGTACTCTTAAACCCATGTGTGGAATCGTAGGCTATGTAGGCCGGTCATCAGTGTCATCCGACGGAACAGCAGCGACGCATGGCGCGCTGGACGTTGTCATGGAGGGGCTACGGCGTCTCGAATACCGGGGGTATGACTCAGCTGGGGTAGCTGTGCTGACCCCTACCGGCATCGCCTCCCGGAAAAAGGCAGGCAAGCTCAGCAACCTGATCGCCGAGCTGGAAGCCAGCCCGCTGCCCGCGTCGATGACCGGGATCGGCCACACCCGTTGGGCCACCCACGGGGCGCCGAACGATCTCAACGCCCACCCGCACCTCGCCGACAACGGGCGGCTGGCCGTCATCCACAACGGCATCATCGAAAACTTTGCTGAACTCAAGGCAGCGCTGCTCAAGCAGGGCGAAACGTTCCTCTCGGAGACCGACACCGAAGTGGCAGCCGCCCTGCTGGGCAGCATCTACCGGGAGCTCGCGCTCGCTGGCGATACTGACCCGCTGAGCAATGCCATGCGTCAGGCCAGCCAGCGCCTGGAGGGTGCTTTCACCCTGCTCGCCGTGCACGAGGATTCCCCCGGCGTCGTCGTCGCCGCCCGGCGCAACTCGCCGCTCGTCGTCGGACTCGGCGACGGAGAGAACTTCCTCGGCTCCGACGTGTCAGGCTTCATCGACTTCACCCGGCGAGCCGTCGAGCTCGGCCAGGACCAGGTGGTCACTATCACCCCTGACGAGGTCATCATCACCGACTTCTTCGGTGCCCCCGCCGTCGGCAAGGAGTTCCACGTCGACTGGGATGCCGCGGCAGCCGAGAAGGGCGGCTACCCGTCCTTCATGGAGAAGGAAATCAACGACCAGCCCGACGCCGTCGGCCAGACCCTGCTCGGGCGCTCCGATGCACAGGGCCGCCTGATCCTCGACGAGCTGCGCATCGACGAGTCGATCCTCCGCTCGGTCGACAAGATCGTGGTCCTCGCCTGCGGCACGTCGGCCTACGCTGGGCAGGTGGCCAAGTACGCCATCGAGCACTGGTGCAGGATCCCCACCGAGGTGGAACTGTCCCACGAATTCCGGTACCGCGATCCGATCGTCAACGAGAAGACCCTGGTGGTCGCCATCTCCCAGTCCGGGGAAACCATGGACACCCTGATGGCTGTGCGCTACGCCCGCGAACAGGGTGCCAAGGTGGTGGCAATCTGTAACACCAACGGCTCCACCATCCCGCGCGAATCCGACGCCGTCCTCTACACCCATGCCGGCCCCGAGATCGCTGTCGCCTCGACGAAGGCGTTCCTGGCGCAAATCACCGCCGCCTACCTGCTGGGCCTGTACCTCGCCCAGCTGCGCGGTAACAAGTTCGGCGACGAGATCGCGGCGGTCCTCGCCGACCTGGCCGAGATGCCTGCGAAAATCCAGACCATCCTGGACAACGCCGACAAGGTCAAGAAGCTCGCCCGCGACATGTCCGAGGCCAAGTCAGTGCTCTTCCTGGGCCGCCACGTCGGTTTCCCGGTCGCGATGGAGGGTGCGCTGAAGCTGAAGGAACTGGCCTACATCCACGCCGAAGGGTTCGCGGCCGGCGAGCTCAAGCACGGCCCGATCGCGCTGATCGAGGACGGCCAGCCCGTCGTCGTCGTCGTCCCCTCGCCACATGGCAGGGATTCGCTGCACGCCAAGGTGGTCTCCAACATCCAGGAGATCCGAGCCCGCGGCGCCATCACCATCGTCATCGCCGAGGAGGGGGACACCTCGGTCGAGGCGTACGCCGAGCACGTCTTCTACGTGCCGCAGACCCCTACCCTGCTCGCGCCGCTGCTGACTACCGTCCCGCTGCAGATTTTTGCCTGCGAGCTGGCCTCCGCAAAGGGGTACGACGTCGATCAGCCCCGCAACCTGGCCAAGTCAGTAACAGTTGAGTAGTCGCCGGTGATCGTGGGTATCGGCGTCGACGTCGTCGACATCGAGCGGTTCGGCCGCCAGCTGGAGCGCACACCGGGCCTCCGGGACAGGTTGTTCGTGCCCGCTGAGCGGGTGCTGAACCTGCGGTCCCTGGCCGCGCGGTTCGCTGCCAAGGAAGCGGTGGCCAAGGCGCTGGGAGCGCCAGCGGGGATGAACTGGCAGGACTGCTGGATCGGAGTCGATACCGCGGGCAGCCCCTCCATCGAGGTCAAGGGGACAGTAGCGGCCGCGGCCGCGCTGAAGGGCGTCCGCCGCTGGCATCTTTCCCTCAGCCACGACGGCGGGGTAGCCACGGCAATGGTGGTGGGGGAGGGGGCCGTTGGCGAAGCTGCACCGGCACCTCCGTCTGGCGGGATAGACTCCTAAGTATGCTTAGTGCCTATTCGGGCAGTGCGATCCGTTCGGCTGAAGCCCCCCTCCTCACGGCCGGGCACAGTGACGCCCTGATGCAGCGAGCAGCCTACGGCCTCTTCACTGCAGCCACCGCCGAGCTGGTCTCCTCCACTGGCGGCTGCTACGGACGCAATGCAGTGGTCCTTGCTGGCAGCGGCAACAACGCCGGGGACGCACTCTTCGCAGCAGCCCGCCTGGCCGGCCGCGGAGTACGCACGACGGCGGTGCTCACCACGGGGACCACCCACCCCGCCGCGCTGGCCGCGTTTGAACGCGCGGGAGGCCGCATCGAGCGACTCAGCGAGGACACCCTCTCACGCCTCGTGCGGGTGTGCGCTGAAGCGGACCTGGTCATCGACGGGATCCTGGGTATCGGAGGATCGGGCGGATTACGCGAACCCGCCGCGAGCCTCGTCCGCGAGCTCGCCACCACCGCAACCGGGACGGTGATTGCCTGCGATCTGCCCAGCGGGCTCGACGCCACCACCGGAACCGTCCACGAACCGGTGCTTGGCGCCGACCTGACCGTGACCTTCGGCGCGCTGAAGGCCGGGCTCCTCACCGGTCCCGGAGCCGAGGTGGCAGGACGGGTCACGGTCATCGACATCGGCCTCGAGGCGACACTCCCCGAACCGGCAGTCCGCCGGCTGGAGCCGGCCGACCTTGCGGCACTCTACCGGCGCCCCCGCGCCGCCGACCACAAATACACTCGCGGGGTCCTCGGCATCGCCGCAGGCTCCGTGAAGTACCCGGGGGCCGCGGTGCTGGCCACCGGTGCTGCCCTGGCGACCGGCCTGGGCATGGTGAGGTACCTCGGACCGGAGTCCGTCGCCGGCCTGATCAACCGGACCCACCCGGAAGCCGTCTGCTCCCAGGGCCCGGTCAGGTCGTCCCGGGTCCAGGCCTGGCTGGTCGGCCCCGGAGCCGAAGACGACGCGGACCAGCGACGGCGGGCCCGCGACGCCATGTCCTCTGGCCTGCCCACGGTGGTCGACGCCGGGGCGCTTCCCCTGCTGCCGCGCAGGGTGGGACCCCAGGTCATCCTGACCCCCCACGCTGGCGAACTGCAGGCGGTCCTGGCGGCCCGTAAGGTCCGGGTGACCCGCGGGGATATCGAGTCGGCTCCGGCCGACTACGCTCGCAGGGCCGCGGAACTCACCGGTGCCACAGTGCTACTCAAGGGCTCCGTCACGGTGATCGCGTCGCCGTCGGGTGCGCTCTTCAGCCAGGCGGCAGCGACGCCGTGGCTCGCCACCGCCGGGTCGGGCGACACCCTCGCCGGAATCCTTGGGGCTCTTGTGGCGACGCTTGCCGAGGACGACGACGGCTCGGCAACCGGGCGCCTCGGCGTCCCCGAGCCGGACACCTGGGCGGCCGTTGCGGCGGCCGCAGCCCTGCTGCATGGCCTGGCCGGTACGAGGGCGGCGACCTTCGGGCCGGTGGTCGTATCGGAGCTGCCGAAGTACGTCAGCGAGGTCCTCGCGGACCTCCTGACCGGACCGCCCTACAGGCCACAATTCACCAAATAGTCACCTGGTTGCGCTATGAAGGTAGCTGGACCGTTTACTTTTCGACCCACGATAGACCCACTTTTCAGGAGAACACATGGAACTCTGGCCCGGCGAAGCGTACCCTTTGGGCGCCACCTATGATGGCACCGGCACTAACTTTGCGCTGTACAGCGAGATCGCTGACAAGGTGGAGCTCTGCCTGCTCGACGACGACGGCGTCGAAACCCGCGTCGAACTCCACGAGGTGGACGGCTACGTCTGGCACGGGTACCTGCCGCACATTGTTCCAGGGCAGAAGTATGGCTACCGTGTCCACGGCCCCAATGCACCGGAGGAAGGCCACCGCTGCAACCCGAACAAACTGCTCCTGGACCCCTACGCCAAGGCAGTGCACGGGCAGATCGACTGGGATCCGGCGCTCTTCGGCTACAACTTCGGTGACGAAAACTCAATCAACAACGATGACTCGGCACCCCACATGATGCTCGGCGTCGTCGTGAACCCGTTCTTCGACTGGGACGGCGACCGCAAGCCACGGATCCCGTACCACCAGTCGGTCATCTACGAAGCCCATGTGAAGGGCCTCACCCAGCTGCACCCCGAGGTCCCGGAGGAGCAGCGCGGCACCTACGCCGGCGTTGCCCACCCCGCGGTCATCTCCCACCTGCAGAAGCTCGGGATCACCGCCATCGAACTGATGCCCGTGCACCAGTTCGTCAACGACAGCACCCTGCAGGAGAAAGGCCTCACCAACTACTGGGGCTACAACACCATCGGGTTCTTCGCACCGCACAACACCTACGGCTCCGCCGGCGACACCGGCGAGCAGGTCCAGGAATTCAAGGCGATGGTGCGTGAACTCCACCTCGCAGGCATCGAAGTGATCCTCGACGTCGTCTACAACCACACCGCCGAGGGCAACCACATGGGCCCCACCCTGTCGATGCGCGGCATTGACAACTCGGCGTACTACCGGCTAGTCGAAGACGACAAGAAGTACTACATGGACTACACCGGCACCGGCAACTCGCTGAACGTGGGCAACCCGCACTCCCTGCAGCTGCTGATGGACTCCCTGCGCTACTGGGTCACCGAAATGCACGTGGACGGGTTCCGCTTCGACCTGGCCTCCACCCTGGCCCGCGAGTTCTACGACGTCGACCGCCTGTCAGCGTTCTTCGAACTGGTCCAGCAGGACCCAGTGGTCTCGCAGGTCAAGCTCATCGCCGAGCCGTGGGACGTGGGACCCGGCGGTTACCAGGTGGGCAACTTCCCGCCGCAGTGGACCGAATGGAACGGCAAGTACCGCGACACGGTGCGCGACTTCTGGCGCGGAGAGCCGTCCACGCTGGGCGAGTTCGCCTCACGCCTGACCGGTTCAGCGGACCTCTACGAGCAGTCAGCACGTCGGCCAGTCGCGTCGATCAACTTTGTCACCGCCCACGACGGCTTCACCATCCGCGACCTCGTGTCCTACAACGAGAAGCACAATGACGCCAACGGTGAAGACAACAACGACGGCGAAACCCACAACCGGTCCTGGAACAGTGGCGAGGAGGGCCCCACCGACAACCCCGAGGTCAACACCCTCCGGGTCCGTCAGCAGCGCAACTTCATTGCCACCCTTCTGCTGTCGCAGGGTGTGCCGATGCTGCTGCACGGCGACGAGCTGGGCCGCACCCAGCAGGGCAACAACAACACGTACGCCCAGGATTCCGAGATCAGCTGGATCCACTGGGACCAGATGGATCAGCCGCTGCTCGAATTCACCGCCGCAGTGAACCGGCTCCGGTCGGAGCACCCCACGTTCCGCCGTCGCCGGTTCTTCGACGGCCGGCCCGTGCGACGGGGCGAGGGTGAGGCCCTGCCGGACATCGTATGGCTGGGGACTGACGGCACTGTCATGGCGCCGGAGGATTGGGATACCGGCTTCGGCCGTTCCATCGGTGTGTTCCTGAACGGGCAGGGCATTTCCGGACGGGACGCCCGCGGCCAGCGGATCACCGACCAGAACTTCCTGCTGTTCTTCAACGCCAGCGACGAGCCGGTCGACTTCACTGTCCCACCGCAGGAGTACGCTCCGGCCTGGGACGAAGTGATTGACACCGCCGGCAAGTTCGCGGACTCGGAAGCCATCCCCGCGGCGGCGACCCTCACCCTGGAGGCCAAGTCGATGGTGGTCCTCCGGGCCCACGCCGAAACCGAGGATCTGGATCACTCGGTGGCCGCGTCACTGGCCGCCCTGGCCAACGCGCACCAGCCCGGCGGCGCCTAACCACTGCCGGCCGACGTATCCATCCGGCTGACCCTGGCCCCGGCCGGGGTCAGCCGGCTCACCCCGCACAACCGCAGCATCCCAGTTCAGGAGTACATGCATGAGGACCCCGAAGTCGACCTACCGGTTGCAGATCCGATCCGAGTTCGATCTCAGGGATGCCGCCGCGGTGGTGCCCTACCTGCGGGATCTTGGCGTGGACTGGGTATATCTCTCTCCAGTACTGACCGCTGAACAGGGATCAGGACACGGCTACGACGTCACCAACCCCACCGCCGTCGATCCGGAGCGCGGCGGGCGCGACGCGTTCGTGGCGCTCTCGGACGCCGCGCACGCCGCGGGACTGGGCGTATTGGTGGATATTGTGCCCAACCACCTGGGAGTGCAGACCCCCGCCCAGAACCCCTGGTGGTCGTCACTGCTCAAGGGCGGACAGGATTCGCCCTACGCCGAGGCGTTCGACGTTGACTGGGACGCCGCGGGCGGGAAGATCCGCCTGCCGGTGCTCGGCGACGGCGAGGACGAGCTCGCCGCCCTGGAGCTCGACGGCGGGGAGCTGCGCTACTACGACCACCGGTTCCCGATCGCCGACGGCAGCTACGAAACCGGCGACACCGCTCAGGCGGTGCACGCCCGCCAGCACTACGAGCTGGTGAACTGGCGCCGGGCGGACAGCGAACTGAACTACCGCCGCTTCTTCGGCGTGAACACTCTGGCCGGCCTGCGCGTCGAAGTGCCGAAGGTGTTTGACGAGTCGCACAGCGAAATCCGGACCTGGTTCGAGGAGTCCCTCGTGGACGGCCTCCGGATCGACCACCCGGACGGACTCGCCGACCCGGCCGGCTACCTCGACCGGCTGCGTGAGCTCACCGGTGGCGCCTACGTGCTCGTGGAAAAGATCCTCGAGCCGGGGGAAACCCTCCCGGCCGACTGGGCCAGCGAAGGCACCACCGGCTACGACGCACTTGCCGACATTGACCGCCTGTTCGTTGACCCTGCAGGACAGGGCGCCCTGGAGCGGGTAGCACCAGCCGAGGACTTCCACTCGATGATCCACGGCACCAAGCGCGGGATCGCCGATGGCATCCTCCGGTCCGAGGTACTGCGGCTCACCCGGCTGGTACCCGCCGACGCCGGCCTGGACCCGGAACAGGCTGCCGACGCCATCGCCGAACTGCTCGCGTGCTTCCCGGTCTACCGGAGCTACCTTCCCGGCGGGGCAGATTACCTCGACGACGCCGTCATCGCCGCCCAGGTGCACCGGCCGGACCTCGCCGACACCCTGAAGGCGCTGCACCCCCTGCTCAACCCCTACCTCGCTGAGCCCGACGCCGCAGGCTCAGACAACCCCATGACCGAGCTGGCCATCCGGTTCCAGCAGACCTCGGGCATGGTGATGGCCAAGGGCGTCGAAGACACGGCGTTCTACCGGTACAACCGGCTGACCTCGCTCAACGAGGTGGGCGCCGACCCGTCAATCTTCTCCATCGACCGGGTCGAGATGCACAACCGTCTCCTCCGGCGCCAGCGCGACAACCCGCTCTCGATGACGGCGCTCAGCACCCACGACACCAAACGCAGCGAGGACACCCGGGCCAGGATCAGCGTCCTGTCCGAAATGGCCGACGAGTGGGCGGCCGTGCTCGGTCAGCTCGACGACGCGGCACCCCTCGGCGACCCGGCGTTCTCCTCACTGCTGTGGCAGGCCATGGTTGGCGCCTGGCCGCTGAGCCGCGAGCGGGCGCACGCCTACGTGGAGAAGGCATCCCGCGAGGCGGATTCCAGCACCCACTGGACCGCGCCGAACGAGGCCTTCGAAGACCGCATGCACGCCGCAGTGGACGCTGCCTACGACACCCCGGCGGTCAACGCGCTGGTCACCGACCTGGTGGACATGATCAAGGATTACGGCTGGTCCAACTCTCTCGGCGCCAAGCTTCTGCAGCTGACCATGCCGGGTGTCCCCGACGTATACCAGGGCTCCGAATTCTGGGAAGACTCCCTGGTGGACCCGGACAACCGCCGCCCGGTGGACTACGACGCGCGGAAGCAGTCCCTCGTGGACCTCGCCTTCGGTGCGCTGCCCGCCGTTGACGACGGCGCGGTCGCCAAGCTGCTGGTCGTGTCCCGTGCACTGAAGCTCCGCCGTGACCGGCCGGAACTCTTCGACGGCTACACGGCCGTTCCGGCAGCGGGTGCGGCAGCCGATCATGTCTTCGGCTTCGACCGTGGGGGAGCCATCACCCTTCTCACCCGGCTCCCGCTGGGGCTCCAGCGGCGTGGCGGCTGGCAGGACACCACCATCGTCCTCCCGGAGGGCCAGTACAGCTGCGCCATCACCGGGGCAACCTTCTCCGGGGGCGCCGTGCCTGCCGAAACCATCTTTGAGACCTACCCTGTAGCACTGCTGATCCGGGAGGACGCATCATGAGGAAACCCTTCGACGTCTGGGCCCCCAAGGCCACAACCCTTTCGCTGCTGGCGGGAGGCTCCACCACCACCATGACCAGAGGCGACGACGGTTGGTGGACCGCCGACACGGCACCCGCAGTCACCGGGGACATTGACTACGGGTACCTGGTGGATGGCGCCGGGTCGCCGATCCCGGATCCCCGCTCACGCCGCCAGCCTGACGGCGTGCACGGGCTCTCCCGGACCTTTGATGCCGGCGCCCACACCTGGCAGGACAGCTCCTGGGTCTCACCCGGCCTGGCCGGCGGGGCAATCTACGAACTGCACATCGGGACCTTCACCCCCGAGGGCACCTTCGACGCGGCCATCGCGAAGCTGGACTACCTGGTGGACCTGGGCGTGCAGCACGTTGAGCTGCTCCCGGTCAACGCGTTCAACGGTACCCACAACTGGGGTTACGACGGCGTCCTCTGGTACGCCATCCAGGAAACCTACGGGGGACCCGCCGCATACCAGCGGTTCGTCGACGCAGCCCACCAGCGCGGCCTCGGCGTCATCCAGGATGTGGTGCACAACCACCTGGGACCCAGCGGCAACTATCTGGGCCAGTTCGCGCCCTACCTCACCGAGGGCAAGGCCAACACCTGGGGCGATTCCCTCAACCTCGACGGACCACAGTCCGACGAGGTCCGCCGCTACGTGCTCGACAACATCGCGATGTTCTTCAGGGACTTCCACGTCGACGGCCTGCGCCTGGACGCAGTGCACGCACTGCACGACGAGCGTGCCGTCCACATTCTTGAGGAATTCGCTGCCGAAACTGACGCGTGCGCCCAGGAACTGGGCAAGCCCCTGTTTCTGATCGCCGAATCCGACCTGAACAATCCGCGGCTGATCACCTCACGGACCAGCGGTGGTTACGGGCTCGCCGGCCAGTGGAGCGACGACTTCCACCACGCCGTCCACGTCAACGTCACCGGTGAAACCGACGGCTACTACGAGGACTTCCACTCCGTTGCCGCCCTGGCGAAGGTGCTCGAACACGGGTTCTTCCACAACGGAACCTACTCCTCGTTCAGGGAACGCGGTCACGGACGGCCCATCGATCCGGCCCAGGTGTCTACCCACCAACTGGTGGTCTGCACCCAGAACCACGACCAGATCGGCAACCGGGCGGCCGGCGACCGGATGGGCGCCACGGTGGGCTACGCCCAGCTGGCGCAGGCGGCGGTCCTGAACCTCGCCGGCCCGTACACCCCCATGCTGTTCATGGGCGAGGAGTACGGGGCGTCCACCCCCTGGCCGTTCTTCACCTCCCACCCCGAACCGGAACTGGGCAAGGCCACCGCCGAAGGACGCCTCCGCGAGTTCGAACGCATGGGCTGGGACGCCGACACGGTGCCCAACCCCCAGGACCCCGCCACCTTCGCCTCCGCGAAGCTTGACTGGGCGGAGGTGCAGACCGGAGACCACGCCCGTCTGCTGGACCTGTACCGCCGCCTGATCCGGCTGCGCCGGGACACCCCCGACCTGATGAACCCGGACTTCACCGCCGTGTCGGTCGAGTTCAGCGAACCCGAGAAGTGGTTGGCCCTGCGCCGTGGGGGGACAGTCGTCGTCGTCGTCAATCTTGCCGATGAGGAACGCACTGTCCCCGTCGATGCGGCGCAGGTGCTGCTGTCCACCGTTTCGGGCGAAGCGCTGGCCGACGGTCGACTTACCCTGCCCGCCCGCGGGTCAGCGATCCTCGGCTGAGTCCTCTCAGCTAGTGCCCACCGCCCCGTTTTCCCCAGAACCAGGAGACTCTCATGACGTATCACCCCGCCGATGACCGGTACGATTCCATGCCCTACCGCAGGGTGGGCCGCAGCGGCCTGCAGCTGCCCGCGGTGTCGCTGGGCCTATGGCACAACTTTGGGGATGACAAGCCGTTCGCTGACCAGCGCGCCATCCTGCGCCGCGCCTTCGATCTGGGGGTCACCCACTTCGACCTGGCCAACAACTACGGGCCGCCAGCGGGCAGCGCCGAAACCAACTTCGGCCGCCACCTCAAGGACGACTTCGCACCGTTCCGCGACGAACTGGTCATCTCGTCCAAGGCCGGCTACGACATGTGGCCCGGCCCGTACGGCGAATGGGGTTCACGCAAGTACCTGCTCGCGAGCCTGGACCAGTCCCTGAACCGGATGGGCCTGGACTACGTGGACATCTTCTACAGCCACCGCCCCGACCCCAACACGCCACTCGAGGAGACCATGGGCGCCCTCGACACCGCCGTCCGGTCCGGGCGGGCCCTGTACGCGGGCATCTCCTCCTACTCGCCGGAGAAGACGGCCGAGGCTGCGGCGATCCTGCGGGACCTCGGCACGCCGCTGCTGATCCACCAGCCCTCCTACTCGATGCTGAACCGGTGGGTAGAGAACGGTACCCCCAACCTCCCCGAGGTACTGGAACAGGAAGGCGTCGGCTCGATCGCTTTCTCGCCCCTGGCCCAGGGGCTCCTGACCGACCGCTACCTCGACGGCGTCCCCGAGGGCTCCCGTGCAGCGTCCAACAAGTCGCTGTCGGAAGACCACCTGTCGGAGGACAACCTGCGCCGGGTGCGCGGCCTGAACGAGATTGCGAAGGGCCGCGGCCAGTCGCTCGCCCAGATGGCGATCGCCTGGATCCTGCGGGAGCAGTCCAAGGGCAGCGCCATCACCTCGGCGCTGATCGGGGCGTCCAGTGTGAAGCAGCTCGAGAACAGCCTTGCCGCCGTGAAGAACCTCGAGTTCAGCCAGGACGAGCTCACCAGCATCGACGAGTTCGCTGTCGAGTCGGACATCAACCTGTGGGCCAAGGCCCTCGACGCCTAGGGCTCGCCGCTGATGACCACCGAGGGTGCACTGCACCTCCGCCCCGCCACCGAAGCGGACTGGCCCGCGCTGTGGGCCATCATGGAACCGGTGGCCCGGGCGGGGGAGACCTACTGCTGGGACACCGGCCTGTCGGAGGCCCGGGGACGGACCGAGTGGCTGGCTCCGGCCGACCCGACGATGCGGGTTTACGTCGCCGAGGCGTTCGTCGGAGCTGAGGCGTCCAACGGTGCCGGCGGGCATCGCGCCGTCGTCGGGACCGCGCAGCTGCACGCTAACCGGGGTGGAGGCGGGGCCCACGTGGCCAACGCCAGTTTCATGGTGGCCGGTGACGCCGGGGGCCGGGGCGTCGGCCGGGCACTGGCCGCACATGTCCTGGCGGAGGCCCGTGAGCAGGGGTACCGTGCCATGCAGTTCAACGCGGTCGTGGCGGCCAACACCCGGGCGGTTCGCCTGTGGGAGTCACTCGGTTTCACGATCCTCGCCACCGTCCCCGGAGCCTTCAGGCACCCGGTCGAGGGGTTCGTCGGGCTGCACATCATGTTCCGCGACCTCTGACCTCCCGCGATTCCCGCCGGGAGAGCAGCTACTTCCAAAAGGCTGCCAGGTCGGGGAATTCCCGTTCGTAGCCCCTCAACAGCCGGGTGGCAGCGTGCGCGGAATCGATCAGTGGATGCAGCAGGAACGCCCGCAGGGCGGCGTCCCGGTCAGCGTGCACCGCCGCCTGCACCACCGCTTCCTCGACGGCCAGCACCTGCGCCATCAGACCCAGCTGGTGTGGGGCGAGGGGGTTGGCGGGCAGCGGCGTCGCCCCCGTCCGGTCCAGGCGGGCCGGGACCTCGACGACGGCGTCCGCCGCTAGCGAGGGCAGCGCACCGTTGTTCCGGACATTGACGATCAGCTCGGTGGTTTGTCCAGTGAGCAGGGCCCGCATCGCCGCGAGGGCAATCCGCTCGTAGCCACCACCGGCCAGGTCGGCTTCGTCCCGCACCGCGGCGTCCGGACGGGCTTCCGCCAGGTAACCTTCCTCCCGGGCGAGGCGTGCCCCCTCCCACACCGCAAAGGGCTCAGGGGTGGTCAACAGTTCCGTGTAGAGTCCCTCCTGCTGACGGTGCAGGAACGCCCCCCGCGTTTCCGCTGAGCCAGCCAGCGAGCGCACTGCCTCACGGTGGAAGTAGTAGTAGAACAGGTACTCGTTCGGGATGGCCCGCAGGAGCTGCGGCAGGTCAGGGCCGAAGACCCGACCCTCCTCGAAGGACGCCAGTCGCTGCGGGTCGGCCAGGAGCTCCGGCAGCCGGTCGGCGCCGTCAAAGGTCAGTCCCCGCAGCCAGCCCAGGTGGTTCAACCCCACGTAGTCCACCCCGGCGAGCGACCCCTCCTTCAGTGGCACCCCCGCCGCGTGGGCGGCCCGTGACACCAGACCGGAGGCTGAATCGCAGATCCCGATCGCCGTGTCGCCGAGCACCCCCTGCACGGCCCGGGTCACCATCCCCGCCGGGTTGGTGAAGTTGATCAGCCACGCGTCTGGGCAGACCCGCCGCATGGACTCGGCCACCGCGAGCATCTGGGGCACCGACCGGAGGGCGTAGGAGATACCGCCCGCACCGACCGTCTCCTGGCCCAGCAGACCCTCGGCCAGCGCCACCCGCTCGTCAATCACGCGTCCCGCGGCCCCTCCGCTGCGGATGGCGGCGAACACGACGTCCGCCCCCACCAGCGCAGCTTCGAGCCGGGTCTCGGTCTCGAGGTGGGGGCGGCTGGACCCGGCGGGCAGCGGCATGGTGTTCAGGACCCGGGCGATGGCGTCCAACCGGGTGGGCTCAGCATCGTGCAGCACCACCTGGTCGATGAGCCCGGCGAACTGCCCCGTTGACAGGGCCCGGTACACCAGGGGCACCCTGAACCCGCCGCCTCCCACGATGACCAGTTTCATTGACCCTCCACGCTGTCGGTGTTCCCCTCAGGGCAGGCCAGGTCCGCTCCGGTTGCTGGGTGCGGTGAGCCTAAGAGTATTGTGCCGTACATGGGCACCGCGCATCGTTTCGATCCACTGGCCGATAGCCGCACCGCGGCCGACCCGGAGTTTGACCTGCTTCTGAGCGGGTCGGTGTTCCTTGACATTGTTTTCACGGGCCTCGAACATCTGCCGTCACCCGGCACCGAGGTGTGGGCGGACGGGATGGGGTCCTGCCCCGGCGGTGTCGCTAACCAGGCGATCGCTGCGAGCCGCCTCGGGTTGCGCACCACCCTGTCGGCGGCATTCGGGGACGACGGCTACGGCGACTACAACAAGGGCATCCTCCGCGATCAGGAATACGTTGACCTGTCCCGGTCGAGGACGTTCGAGAACTGGCACTCGCCGGTCACCGTGTCACTGTCCGTCCAGCGGGATCGCTCGATGGTGACCCACGGCCATCCGTCACCGATGTCCGCCACCGACCTCATCGGCGACCCGCCCCCACGCTGCCGTGCCGCCGTCGTCAGCGTCGAACCGGAGCTTGCCCCCTGGGCCCTGGCCGCGCAGGCCAGCGGTACCCGGCTTTTCGGCGATGTGGGGTGGGACCCGACCGGCCAGTGGGCGGGCAGTGCCCTGGACACCCTGCAGTACTTCCACGCGTTCATGCCCAACGACATCGAAGCGATGGCGTACACCCGCACCGACGACCCGTGGGCGGCGCTGTACGCGCTCGCCGACCGGGTGCCGGTGGCAGTGGTCACCGTGGGCCAGCAGGGAGCGATCGCCATCGACTCGATCACTGGTGAGGAGGAGTGGGTTCCCGCCCTCCCGGTGAAGGCGTACGACCCGACCGGTGCGGGCGACTGCTTCGGCGCTGCCTTCGTGATGGGGGAGCTCGCCGGGTTTTCCCTGGCGGACCGGCTCCGGTTCGCGAACCTGTGCGCCGCCCTCTCCGTCCAGGAGGTCGGGGGATCGCTGGCCGCGCCCGGCTGGGGCGATATCGCCGACTGGTGGCACCGGATGAGCGCCTCCCGGGAGAACGTGCGGAAACAGTGGCTGCGGCGCTACGAATTCCTCGAGGACATGATCGCCGGGGTCCCGCCGGGAGCCGTCCGGCGCGCCTCGGCGACCATCGCCCACCAGTCCGACGCCTGACCCTGCGTTTCCCGCCGGGGCTTCACGGCCAGCGCGCTGGACCGGCTGCGTTCCGCACGCAGCAGAAATGACAGAATGGACCAGTGAGTTTCTCTACTGTTCCCCCGCCCGTTGAACGCCGGGTGGAGATCGATCTGTCAGCGGTGCGCCACAATGTCAGGCACATCGCCGACGTCGTCAGTCCCGCCCGGGTGATGGCGGTTGTCAAAGCCGACGGTTACGGGCACGGGGCGCTCCCGGTGGCCCGCGCGGCACTTCAGTCGGGTGCCACCTGGCTGGGGGTCGCCCACATCACGGAGGCGCTCCGGCTGCGGGAAGCAGGCATCGACGCCCCCATCCTGGCCTGGCTGCACACCGTCGAGTCCGACTTCGGTGCAGCCATCCGGGAGAGCATCGACATCGGCGTCTCCGGCTGGGAGCTCGGGCACCTGGCGGCAGCCGCCCGGCGCGAGGAACGCCCGGCCAGGGTCCACCTGAAGATCGACACCGGTCTGGGCCGCAACGGCTGCCCGCCGGAACAGTGGGAAGCCCTGCTCAGCCTTGCCCTGCAGTACCAGGAGGAGGGCCTGCTGCGCGTGGTCGGAATCTTCTCCCACCTCGCCGTCGCCGACGAACCCGACCGCCACGAGACCGACGAGCAGGTCCGCCGGTTCCGGGAGGCTGTCGCCGCCGCGGAGAACGCCGGCGTCGACGTTGAACTCCGGCACCTCGCCAACACCCCCGGAGCCCTGTCCCGCCCCGACACCCACTTCGACCTGGTGCGGGTGGGTCTCGGCATCTACGGACTGTCACCGTTCCACGGTCAGAGCTCCGCAGGGCTCGGCCTGCGCCCGGCCATGCGCTTCGTGACGTCGGTGGCCAGCTGTAAGGAGGTCCCGGCCGGACAGGGGGTCTCCTACGGGCTCACCTACCGCACGACCCGGCCCACCACCCTCGCCCTGATCCCGGTGGGCTATGCCGACGGCGTCCCCCGGGTGGCGACCGGTGCTCCCGTCCTGGTGGGCGGTCGCACCTACCCGGTGGTGGGAAAGATCGCCATGGACCAGCTGGTGATCGATCTGCAGGCCACCGGGATCGCCGGAACTGAGCAGAGCGTCCTGGGGCTCCCCGCCGTCCTGTTCGGCGGCAACGCCGACGAACCGTCGGCCGATGACTGGGCCGACGCCAGCCGATCCATCAACTACGAGATTGTGACCAGGATCAGCGGCCGCGTCCAACGGACCTACCTCAACGGGACGGACACCAGTGCAGCCCAGTAACGGCGTCGACGGACAGCAGTGGACCCGCACCCTCACCGTCCACTCGGTGGCCGAACTGCAGCGCTTCGCGGCCGGTCTCGGCGGTGACCTCGCCGCAGGTGACCTGCTGATCCTCACCGGCGGGCTGGGCGCAGGCAAGACCACCTTCACCCAGGGACTCGGGCGGGGGCTGGGGGTCCGCCCCGGCATCATCTCGCCGACCTTCGTGCTGGTCCGGGTACACCCTCCGCTCTCCGGCGGACCGGCCCTGGTGCACGTCGACGCCTACCGGCTGGAATCAGCCGCCGACATTGACGACCTCGACCTGGAATCGACGATGGACTCCAGCGTCACCGTCGTGGAATGGGGTGCTGGGAGGGTGGAGCACCTGGCCGCCAACCGCCTGGAGATCCGCCTGGAGCGGCCCGTGGGCTCGCAGCCAGTCCCCTCGTCGTCGCCGGAGACCGACGACGACGACGAACCCCGCGAGGTGCTCATCACCGCCTTCGGTCAGCGCTGGGCGAATACGCGGCCCGCCGTCGGCCTGCTCGATTAGGCTGGCAGAATGCTGATCTTGTCCCTCGATACCTCCGCCGCGGCGAGCGCCGCCCTGGTGCGGGACGGCGTCGTGACCGGGAATTTTGCCACCGAGGACACCCGCAGCCACGCGGAAGTCCTGGCCCCCGCCGTCGCCGGCCTGTTGGCCCGGGAAGGGATCGCCGGAACAGCCCTGGACGCGATTGTCGTGGGGGTTGGTCCCGGCCCCTTCACCGGACTGCGGGCAGGGCTGGCCACCGCCCGGACCCTCGCCTACGTCTGGGAGGTGCCCCTCCACGGTGTGATGAGCCTCGACTCGATCGCCGAGGATGCCGCAGCACACCTCGGGTCCGGTGAGTTCCTCGTCGCCACCGACGCCCGCCGGAAGGAGGTCTACTGGGCCCGCTACCGCGCCGACGGCGGCCTCCCGGACCTGCTGGCCGGCCCCGAAGTGGGAGCGCCGTCGTCGCTACCGTCCCTCCCCGCCTACGGGAAGGGCGCCGGGCTTTACCCCGAGGAGCTCGCCGGGGTGGACGGGTTCACCGACGTCCACCCGTCTGCGGCCGCCCTGGGCCGCTCGGCCTACCGCCGGCTCACTGCCGGGCTTGACCTCCTCGACACCTCGCCGCTGTACCTCAGGGAGTCCGACGCGCGGGTCCCCGGCCCACGGAAGAGAGCCACCGCATGACCTTTTCACTGCGCGACCTGCTACTGGAGGATGTGCCGGCCGTCGCCCAGCTGGAACTGGAGCTGTTCCCCGTGGACGCCTGGCCGCTGGAAATGTTCCTCGACGAGGTTTCCCAGACCCACACCCGCCGCTACCTCGTGGCCGAGGTTGACGGCCGCATGGTCGGCTACGCCGGAGTGATGGTCGTGGCGACAACTGCAGACATCCAGACGATTGGTGTGCTCCCCGAGTGCGAGGGCCGGGGCATCGGCAGCGCCATGCTGACCGAACTGCTCGCCGAGGCACGCCGGCGGGGCGCCGCCGAGGTCCTGCTGGAGGTGCGGGCGGACAACCCGCGCGCCCAGGACCTGTACCTGCGCAACGGGTTTGAGCATATCCACACCCGCCGGAAGTACTATCGAGACGGCGTCGACGCCTGGGTAATGAGGCTGATCCTGTGAACCGTGACAATCCGCTGGTCCTGGGGATCGAGTCCTCCTGCGACGAGACTGGTGTCGGAGTCGTCCGCGGTACGCAGCTGCTCGCCAACACTGTGTCCTCCTCGATGGACGAGCACGTCAGGTTCGGGGGAGTGATCCCCGAGATCGCCTCCCGGGCGCACCTCGACGCCTTCGTGCCCACCCTGCGGCAGGCGCTCGCCGAGGCTTCAGTCACCCTCGCGGACGTCGACGCGATTGCCGTGACCTCCGGTCCGGGGCTGTCCGGTGCGCTGATGGTGGGCGTCTCCGCTGCCAAGGCGCTGGCCCTGGCCACCGGGAAGCCCCTCTATGCGGTCAACCACCTGGTTGCGCACGTGGGGGTGGGGGTGCTTGACGCGGCCTTCCCGGAGGGACTGCCACCGAACCTCGGCGCGCTGCTGGTGTCGGGTGGCCACACGGAAATTCTGCGGGTCAACAGCCTTACCTCCGACGTCGAGCTGCTGGGCTGTACCATCGATGACGCCGCAGGGGAGGCGTACGACAAGGTGGCGCGCATCCTCGGTCTCGGTTACCCGGGCGGTCCGGCGATCGACCGCCTCGCGGCCGAGGGAGATCCCAAGGCGATCCGCTTTCCCCGCGGCCTCACCCAACCCAAGTACCTGGGCACGGCGGAGCAGCCCGGCCCACACCGGTATGACTTCTCGTTCAGCGGACTGAAGACCGCCGTCGCCCGCTGCGTCGAGCAGTACGAGGCTGACGGTGTTGAGCCCCCCGTTGCCGATATCGCGGCCTCCTTCCAGGAGGCGGTGGTGGACGTGATCACCTCCAAGGCGGTGCTGGCATGCCGCGAGCACGGGATCACCAGCCTGCTGCTCGGGGGTGGGGTGGCCGCCAACTCACGGCTGAGGACCCTGACCGGTCAGCGGTGCGCCGCAGCCGGGATCACGCTCACCGTTCCGCCGCTGTCCCTCTGCACCGACAACGGCGCCATGGTGGCCGCCCTGGGTGCGCAGATAGTGATGGACGGTGGGGAGCCTACCGGGATCGGGTTCGCCACCGACTCTTCCCTCCCGGTGACCAGCGTCTACGCCTGACCGGATTTCTGACCGGGCGGGGGCGGGGAGAGCTACTCGCGGAGCTGCGCCACCATGTCGAGGACGACGGCGCTCAGGTCGCCGTCGTGCTCGGCGGCAATTCGGCGCTGCCGCTGATAGCCGGCGCCGCGGGTGAGGATTTTCTCCACGTCACCGAGCTCCTCGACGCAGCCCAGCTTCTTCGCCACCGGCTGCAGCCGGTCCAGCACCTCGACCAGGTGATCCGTGACGAGCTGCTCGTTGCCTTGCGCATCGAGGATGATGATGGCTTCCATCCCATAGCGGGCGGCACGCCACTTGTTTTCCTGCACGTGCCACGGCGGCATGGTGGGAATGGTCCCGCCGTTGTCGAGGGTGGTGGAGAATTCGTCGACAAGGCACTGGGTCAGCGCCGCGATCGCCCCCACATCCTGGAGGGTCGACAGGCCGTCGCACACCCGCATCTCGATGGTCCCCAGGTTGGCGACGGGTCGGATATCCCAGCGGATCTCGTTCACGGCATCGATCACACCGGTGGTGAACATGTCCTGCACGTAGGACTCGTACTCCGCCCAGGAGGGGAACTGGAAGGGAAGCCCGGCCGTGGGCAACTGCTGGAACATCAGGGAGCGCTGCGAGGCGTAGCCCGTGTCGTCGCCACCCCAGAACGGCGACGACGCCGACAGCGCCTGAAAATGCGGCACATAGTTGACGAGCCCGTCGAGCACCGGCATGGCCTTGTCCCGGCGGTCCAGTCCCACGTGGACATGCACGCCGTAGATGACCATCTGCTGGCCCCACCACTGGGTGCGGTCGATGAGTTTGAAGTAGCGTTCCTTGTCGGTGACCGGCTGCGACCTGGGCACGCTGAACGGGTGCGATCCGGCCGAGAACAGTTCCACGCCCATCGGGTCGGTCACCTCCCGGACCGCGGCCAGTGAGCGGGACAGGTCCGCCTTGGCATCGGCGACCGTGTGGCAGATCCCGGTGACCAGCTCCACCGTGTTCAGGAGCAACTCCTGCTTGATGTGCGGGTGCTCCTCATCCTCCTGGAGTTCCGGATGGTTGGCCGCCACACCCCTCAACACCTGGTTGGCCACCGACACCAGATCACCGTTGTAGCGGTCCACCAGGGCCAGCTCCCATTCCACTCCGAGGGTGGACTGTGCTGACTGCGCGAATTCGATCTTCATCTAGGTGGCTCCTGACCGGTACCGGACTGTAAGGGGAAATGTGCCTCGGTAGCGCGGCATCCGCGGAAGAGAACTGTCCCAATATTAGTGCAGGAGTAGCATCGATAGGGTGAAAAGCGCAGCCCACCGGGCGAACACTGGGGATCGGTCACACCGTCGGGGCTCACGCCAGGCGGGAATGGCGGTCCTGACCGTCCTGTTCCTATCGGCGTGCACCCCCGGTGGGGGCGGCCCCATTGCCCCCTCCGCGACAGCGCCGACGTCGTCGGGCCCGTCAGCTTCCGCAACCGTTACCCCCGGGTCCACCGCGACCGCCGGTACCCGGCTGCCCTGGGGTCCCAGTACCAAGAATTACGACGACGCCGCCGCGGCAGTTGCTGGCATGACCACCGAGGAGCTGGCCGGCCAGGTGATGGTCGGCTTCTATGCCGGCACCGACCCCGCAGGACAGGAGCAGGCGATCCGCGACCTTCACCTCGCGGGCAGCATTGTGATGGGCGACAACGTGCCGCTCACCGCCAACGGCGCGGTCGACCCGGTGGCCATGACCGCAGTGACCCGCGGTTTCACTGAGGCGGTGGCCGCGGATGGCAGGACCTGGCCAGCTGTGGTGTCGGTTGACCAGGAGGGCGGTCAGGTTGCACGGCTGGGTTCCCCGCTCACGTCCTGGCCCACCCCGATGACCTACGGCGCGGCAAATGACCCAGCCCTGCTGGAAACCTCAATGGCCGCTATGAACTCGGAACTGGCCGGTCTTGGCTTCACCATGAACCACGCCCCGTCAGTGGATGTCACCACCGGCCCCGACGACCCCACCATCGGGGCGCGGGCCTACTCGGATGACCCGGAGCTGGTGGGCGACCTGGGTCCCGCGGCCGTGACCGGGATGCTCGCAGCGGGAGTCCTGCCCAGCGTCAAGCATTTCCCCGGGCACGGCTCGGTCCCCGCCGACTCGCACCTGGAACTGCCGGTGCAGACCGCTTCGCTGGCGCAGCTCGAGGACCGCGACTGGGCACCGTTCAGGGCTGCAGCCGACGCCGGGGTGCCGGTGATGATGATGGGCCACATCGCGGTGGAAGCCCTCGACCCCGGGGTGCCGTCCTCCGTGTCGGCCCCGAACTATGATGCGCTGCGCGATCTGGGCTTCGACGGGGTGGTGGTCACCGACGCCCTTAACATGGCAGCGGTGGAGCAGCTCTACCCGGGTGGCGAGGCGGCAGCACAGGCCCTGGCGGCCGGCGCCGACCTGCTCCTGATGCCCACGGACGCCTATGCGGCCCACGCGGGGATTGTTGCAGCGATCCAGGATGGAACCCTCCCCGGCGAACGGCTGACCGAAGCCGCCACCCGGGTGGTCACCCTGATGATGTGGCAGGCCGAACTGGCCGCCGATGCCGAGACAGCCGCGCCCGGGGACCATGGACCGGCCAGCGAAAACGCATCCGCTGCTGGCATCACCGTCCTCAGCGGAGCGTGTGAGGGGGATCTGCTGAACGGGACGGCGTCAATCGTTGGGGGCACCGCCGCCGACGTCGAACGCTTCACCGCGGCAGCTGCCGAGCGCGGGGTCACCGTAGGAGCCGGCGGTACCTCAGTCGCCCTCGTGGGGGCGGATGGTGCGGGCGCCACGGCGGACCTTGCCGTGGGACTGGATGCGCCGTGGGCCCTGGATACGGTGGACGCTCCAGTGGAGATCGCCGCGTATGGAAACTCGCCGGGCGCCTTCGCCGCGGTACTGGATGTGCTCACTGGCGCGGCATCCGCTCCCGGGCGACTGCCTGTAGCAACGATGGGGTACGACGCCGGAACGGGCTGCTGAGCCGCTCGCCGGAAAGCGGCGAGCGTACCCTTGGATCATGCCAACCGATGCGCCGCCACCCGCGCGGAGAACGAAGCGGCGGCGACTCCGGCGGGTACTGACCGTGCTCGTCCTGGTGTTCCTGGCCGTGGTAGTTGCCGCAGCGGCGGTGGTGCTCACGCCGTCGCCGGCCGAGGAGACCACTGAGGCAGCGGTCCGGGCGGACCCGGCGGTCCAGGTGCTCGAT
Organism: Arthrobacter sp. 147(2020); assembly: GCF_013116715.1. NCBI lineage: Bacteria > Bacillati > Actinomycetota > Actinomycetes > Micrococcales > Micrococcaceae > Arthrobacter > Arthrobacter sp. 147(2020). The sequence continues at coordinate 111,274 of NZ_JABFOM010000003.1, read as the reverse complement.
CGGGACGGGTACCTTGCCGTGCTGCCGGCCGGAACAACACCGGAGACCGGAATCATTTTCTACCAGGGCGCACGGGCCACTCCCGAGGGGTACCTGGCGTCGTGGGCCCCGATCGTCGAGGCGACGGGAGTCGCTGTCTACCTGGCCGAGATGCCGTTCGGGTTCGCCTCGCTGCGCGACGACGCCGCGGCGGGGATCGTTGCCGCCGAACCGGACGTGACCTCATGGTGGATCGGCGGTCACTCCCTGGGCGGGATTACTGCGGCACACTACTTCGACACCCACCCGGAATTTAAAGGGCTGCTGCTCTGGGCCGCGTTTCCCGACGACGAGGTGGTCCTCACCGGCGCCGCCGGCCGTGAGGTACTGGCGGTCACGGGCAGCAGGGACGGCATCGTTCCCACCCAGGTGGTCAAGGAGCGACTCGCCGACGCCGGGATCAGCGCCGACGTCGTCGAAATCGAGGGCATGGAACACAGCCAGTTCGGTGCCTACCGGTCCATCTTCGGTGATGGTGACCCGACCATTTCCGACGAGGCTGCACGCCTGGCTCTCGCTCAGGTCACGACCGATTTCCTGCACGCTGCGGGCCAACACCCTGCGGGTTAACGGCGACGAGACCTGGAGCGGCATCGATCATGCCTCTCCAGGTCTCGTCCTCAGCGGTTAGCTGACCTGTGTCACTCGTTGACAGGGATTGACTGGGCCTTCAACGCGTCGATGGTTTGCTGCTGTCCTTCAGCGAGCGCATCCATCAGCGTGCCGGACCCGCCGATTGCTGCACCAAAACCGTCAGAGACGTCGGTGTAGGTCTGCGTCATGGTTGGTCCCCAGGTGAAGTCGGGATCCACATTGGCCGACGCTTCAGCGAAGACATCGTAGATTTCCTGCCCACCGTAGAACTCCACTCCACCGGCAAAGGCGTCGAGATCGGCTGCCGACTTCGCTGCCGGGTACAGCCCGCCGAGTTCGTTGGCCAGCGCGAGGGCCTCAGGGTCGGTGTTGAGCCACAGGGCGAACTGTGCGGCCTCGGCGGGGTGCTCAGAGCCCTTCAGCACTGCGGTGGAGGATCCACCCCAGTTACCGGCCTCCTGGGAGTCAGCTTCCCACTGGGGCATCGGAGCGACAGCCCACTGGCCGGCGGTGTCGGGTGCGCCGTCGGAGAGCGTTGTGGCCCCCCACACTGCGGAGACCCAGGTCCACTGCTGGCCCTCATTGAAGGACGCGTTCCACTCATCGGAGAAGGACGGCAGGGTGGAGACCAGGTCCTCGGACAGCAGGTCCTGCCAGTAGGTGGCGACCTCTTCGGACTCGGGGCCGGTCAGGTTGACGTCCCAGCTCTCGCCGTCGTTGGCGAACCACTGGCCACCGTTCTGCCAGACCATTCCCGCGAACCAGTTGACGTCGGTCTTGGGGAAGTTGGTGATGTAGGCGCCCTCGGCCTTGATCTGCTCGGCGGCGGCAGCGTATTCCTCCCAGGTGGTGGGGACCTCGATGCCTGCTTCCTCGAACAGGTTGGCGCGGTAGTACATCGCCATGGGGCCGCTGTCCTGCGGGATGGCATAGACGGAGCCTTCTTCGCCGAAGGTCACCTGGCCCCACGTCCAGTCAACAAACTGGTCCGCTGACCCTGCGACGTTCTCGCACTCGGCGATGTTCTCCAGGCCGTCCTGGACACGGAAGTTGGGCAGTGCGTCGTACTCGATCTGGCCCAGGTCGGGGGCGTTGCCCGCCTGGATCTGGTTGAAGAAGTTCTGGTAGGTGCCGGAGTTGCCGTTGGGGCCGGTCTGGACAGTGACCTGGATATCCGGGTTCTCCTCGTTCCATAGCTCGACGACCTGGTCCATTCCTGGAACCCAGGTGGTGAAGGTGAGCTCGACCGGGCCGTCGGAGGCCTCGCAGGCTGCTGCCTCGGCTCCGGCGTCGGTACTGTCCCCGCCGGCTGAACAGCCGGTGAGAGCCAGCGCAGAGATGGCAAAGGCCGCGGTGACTTTTCCGTAATGCGCGCGCATTGTCTTTCCTATCGGTGGTAGTGCAGTGCGGAAGCGGACGCTCCCGCACCAGTAGTGCTGGTCATATGAATCTGTGGGTGTTACTTCACGCCGCCCGCGCCGAGTCCGCTGCTCCAGAAACGCTGAAGCGCGAGGAACGCGATAATCAGCGGCACGATCGAGACGAGCGCTCCAACGATCACCAGGATGCGGAGTTCGGGGATCTGGCTGATCTGGCTGTTCCAGGCGTACAGGCCCAGGGTCACGGGGAAGAGTGCCTGGTCGCGAAGCATGATGAGCGGCAGGAAGAAGTTGTTCCAGATCGCGACGAACTGGAACAGGAAGATCGTCACCAGTGCCGGTGCCATCAGGCGTGTCGAGACGGTGAAGAAGGTGCGGATCTCTCCCGAACCGTCGAGCCTCGCGGCTTCGAGCAGTTCGCCGGGGACGCTGGCCGCCGCGTAGATCCGCGCCAGGTAGACCCCGAACGGGCTCACCAGGCTGGGCAGAAACACCGCCCACATGGTGTTGGTCAGGTTGGCCTGGCTGAAGATCAGGAACAGTGGCAGGGCCAGGGCGGTGGCGGGAACGAGGACACCGCTGAGCACGATGTTGAAGATCGCTTCGCGCCCCTTGAACTCGTACTTGGCGAGGGCATACCCGCACATGGCGGCAACGATCGTGCCGATCAGTGCACCGACGCCGGCGTAGATCGCCGAGTTGATGAGCCATCGACCGAAGAGCCCGTCCCCGTAGGTGAACAGCCGCGCCAGATTGTCGAAGAACGTCCCGAAGGAGTTGGCGGTGAACCACAGGGGAACGGTCGAGGTGATCTCGCTGCCCGTTTTCGTCGACGTCGTGAGCAGCCACCAGATGGGTGTCAGGAAGTACAGGGTGAAGACACCCATGACCAGCATTGCGGCGCTGCGGGACATGATGCTCTGGCGTGGCCCGCGGCCGTGGTCCACGGCCCCGTCCGGTTCGGTGGGGCCTGCTCCGCGTGGGCGCCGAGGGGCGGTGGTGGAGGAAGACATCACTGGGTAACCTTCCGCTGGGTCGACTTCAGGAAGACGAAGGAGAGGATGAACGTGGCGAGTGCCAGGACCACCGAGAACGCCGCCGCGAGGTTATAGTTCGGGACCGAAGCGGTGGTGTAGACGGCGAGGTTGGGGGTGAAGGTGCTGTTGATCGCCGAGCTGAAGCTGCGGAGGGTCTGCGGTTCGGCGAGCAACTGCAGGGTGCCGATGATCGAGAAGACGGCGGTGAGGATGATGGCCGGGACCACGAGGGGAATCTTGATGCGCCAGGCGATCTGGACGTTGTTCGCGCCGTCGAGCCGGGCTGCCTCATAGATTTCTGTCGGGATGGCGAGAAGTGAGGCGTAGATGATGAGCATGTTGTACCCGACATAGACCCAGGTGACGATATTGGCGATCGCCCACAGAACGAGTTCGGCCGAGAGGAAGTCCACGTTCGACGTCACAGCGCCGAAGGGGGACAGCGACGGTGAGTACAGGAACCCCCACATGATCGCGGCGATGACCCCGGGCACGGCGTAGGGTGCGAAGAACGCCAGCCGGAAGAACTTCTTCCCCTTCAGCAGTGGCGAATCCAGGAGCAGCGCAAACAGGAGGGCGAGACCGAGCATGATCGGCACCTGAACCGCGCCGAAAAGCAGGACCCGGCCCACTGAGGTCCAGAATGCGCTGTCCTGAAAAACCTGCTCGTACTGCACCAGGCCGCCGAAGACCTGGCGGGGGGCGCCGAACGTCCCCTCACGCTCGACGGTGAGTAGCGACTGCACGATCGCGTAGACGATCGGGATGGCGTAAAAGGCGAGGAAGAGGACCGCGAACGGCGCGATGAACAGGGCCACGGCGCGGCGCTGCGCTCCGGCCGAACGGTTCTTCCTCGCGACCGGGGGCGCCTTCGGAGCGTCGGCCGTGCTAGGGACTGTCATTGCCTGCATCCTTTCGGTCCGGGGTGGAGCCGTCGGTGTCGGGGATTTCTGGGGTGGTGCGAACGACGCGGACCGCACCGGCGGGAACGACGACGACGCCGTTCACCGGCTCAGCGGTGAGAAGTTCGACGCCGCTGACCCGGTGCTTGCGGTCCTCGGCGGAGTGATTGATCAGGAAGAGATACTCGTGGCCGTCCCCGCGGCGGGTGACCGCTTCGAGGCCCGCCTGCGCGTCGGGGAGGAGGATGCAGGCTCCCACCGCGGCGCGGAGCAGCAGGTCCTTCAGGACACCCGGGTCCAGCACTGTCGCCGCGTACCAGGCAACGCCTGCGCCGAACTGGTTGCGGGTCACCGCGGGCGTTCCCGCATGGGCGCCGGTCGCGTAGCTCAGATGTGCTTCCGCAGTGGTGAGGCGTAGCGCCTCCGACCACAGTGCGGCGGGGGAGCCGTTGTCCAGCGTGAGCGGGTGCGCCGGGTCGAGGGGAAAGAACTCTTCAGTGCGGATCCCCAGCAGGTCCCTGAAGGCGCCCGGGTAGCCGCCAGGGCGGACCCGCTCGTTCTCGTCGACGATCCCGCTGAAGAAGGTGACGACGGCGGATCCGCCGCCGTCGACGTAGTCGCTGATGACCGCCGCGTGCTCGTCGCGCACCAGGTACAGGTTGGGCACCACTACCAGCTGGTAGCCGGCGAGATCAGCGCCGGGGGCCACCACGTCGACAGTGAGTCCGGCCTCCCACAGCGCCTGGTAGACAGCGTGGACCTGATCCAGGTAACTGATGTCACCGGACGGGTGCGACTCCTGGTCGTGGGCCCACCATGCCTCCCAGCTGAAGATGATCGCGACCCCGGCGCGCACCGTGGTGCCCGCGACTTCGCGCAGCTTCCGGAGGGAAGCGCCGAGCTCGACGACGTTGCGCCAGGTCTGTGAGTCGGTGCCGGCGTGCGGCAGCATGGCCGAGTGGAACTTCTCGCTGCCCTGGAGCGACGCGCGCCACTGGAAAAAGCAGAGTCCGTCGGCGCCGCGGGCGAGGTGGGCGAGGGAATTACGCAGCATCTCCCCGGGTACTTTGGCAATGTTCCGCGGCTGCCAGTTCACCGCGCCCGTGGAATGCTCCATCAGTAGCCATGGTTTCCCCTGGGCGAGCCCCCGCGTGGTGTCGGCGGCGAAAGCCAGTTCGGCCAGAGGCGCGTCGAGCCGGTGGTCGAGGTAGTGGTCGTTGGCAATGACGTCCATCTCGGGGGCCCAAGCCCAATAGTCCTGAGTCCGGATGTGAGCGGTGACCATGAAGTTGGTGGTGACAGGGATGGAGCTGTGGCTCCGGATCATGGCGGCCTCGGCCCGGTAGTACTCGAGCAGGCTATCGGAGCTGAACCGGTGGAAATCGAGCACCTGGGTGGGGTTGTGGGCCGAGATGGTGGCTCGTGGGGGGAGGATCTGGGACCAGTCCGAGTACCGCTGGCTCCAGAAGGAAGTCCCCCAGGCCTGGTTGAGCGCCACCACGGTGGTGTAGCGGTCCTGCAGCCAGAGGCGGAACGCAGCCGCGGAGGCGTCGCAGTAGCACAGGGCGTTGTGGCAGCCGAGTTCATTCGACACGTGCCAGAGTCTGACCGCCGGGTGGTCCCCATACCGCCGTGCCACCTGTTCCACGAGTCGCAGGGCGCGCTCGCGGAACACCGGCGAGCTGGGGCACCAGGCCTGACGCCCGCCCGGCCATCGGCGGGTGCCGTCAGCCATCTGCGGGAGGATGTCCGGGTGCAGCGTGGTCAACCAGGGCGGTGGCGAGGATGTGCCGGTGCCCAAGTTCACCGAGATGCCGTTGGCGTGCAGGAGGTTGATGACCTCGTCGAGGCGGTCCACCTCGAAGCTCCCCTCGGAGGGTTCTAGCTCCGCCCAGCCGAAGATGTTGATGGCGACGAAGTTGACGCCCGCTTCTTTCATCAGTCGAACGTCCTCGACCCACACGGACGGGTCCCACTGCTCCGGATTGTAGTCACAGCCGAAGACCAGGTCTCCGGTGCCGGAGAGGTCAGTGACGGTCATCGTGCTCGGTTTCAACCCGGCTCCTCGTAGTCGTGCATGGACGTTCATGCCGAGGGCGACCGGGGTGCTGGTGAAGCGCTCTGTGAACGCTCCCAGACCCGTGCGGAAAGCTCGCCTTCGAGATTATCTGTGAACGTTCCCAGAGTAAGGCACGTCACATTTGGTTGTCAACGAAAGCTGAAGCGCCGCTGCAGCCGGGCCCCGGCTTGACGAGCCTCAGGCCAGCGGATCGCTCGGCTAAAGTACAGGTATGGAGTCAACTCGCACGCGCATCAGGAGGGCAACCATCAATGATGTTGCCTCGGCGGCGGGGCTGTCCCGTGGAACGGTGTCCCGGGTGGTCAACGGGGAACGCTATGTGTCCGAGGATGCGAAGCTTGCCGTGGAGGAAGCAATCCTGAAGGTGGGCTACGTCCGGAACTCGGTGGCCCGGAACCTGGTCCGGCAGCAGTCGGGCGCCATCGGGTTGATTATCCATGAACCCCATTCGCTCCTGTTCGAGGACCCAAATATCGGGTCAATCCTGCTGGGCGCGAACGCGGTGCTCTCGGCCGCCGACTACCAGTTGGTCACCCTGATTATCGATTCCGCGCGTGATAGCCGACGGGTTGCGGACTACCTCCAGGGCGGTTTGGTGGACGGCGCGGTGATCGTGTCGGCCAGGGAATCCGATCCGATTGCCTTGGCTGTCAAGAACCTGGGAGTGCCAGCGGCGTTTGTGGGCCACCCGCCGGGCATCCCGGATATCCCCTATGTGGCGATCGACAACGCGGCCGCAGCGGAGGCCATCACGTCCCGCCTTGTCGGGACCGGGCGAACCCGGGTGGGGATGATCGCGTGCGCGCTGGACCGGGACTCCGGCCAGGACCGCCTGGCGGGGTTCAAGGCGGCAATGGGGGAGCTGTTTGACCCGGAGCTGGTGGTGGAATACCCGCTCTACACCTACGGGTTCGGGCTGGAGGGGATGCAGGAACTGTTGCGTCGCCGCCCTGACCTGGACGGCGTGTTTGCTGCTTCGGACGCCGTGGCGGCGGGGGCGATGACTGCCCTGCAGGAAACCGGTCGCCAGGTGCCGGGGGACGTGGGAATCGTCGGTTTTGACGACAGCAGTTGGGCCTTGCGGTGTCGGCCTCAGCTCTCCACGGTCAGGCAGCCCGCCGACCTCCTGGGGGAGCGCGCGGCGGAGCTGGTACTGGCCCAGATCCGTGGCCTGCCCAGCCCGGCAGAAGTGCTCGAAACGTCAGTGATGTGGCGGGGCTCGGCCTAGATAACCGGGCATGGCCGGGCATTACCTCCGCAATCGCCGCCGGGCCTGACTGATCGCCACCGTGCACTCACGGATTTCGCAGGCACAGTAGAACATGTCGTCCGGGTACCTGTGCCGCACCCAGCGCAGCAGACGGTCGGTCAGGCTGATCTGTGTGCGCGCGTCCGCCGGATCCCGCATCAGCCACCTGTCGTTGAGGAAGTCCGGCAGGCAGAACACCAGATCGTGGGCAGTGAACAGCCGGCGGAACGCGCCGTACGGGTGGAACTCACGCTCCGCCGCGAGCAGGGTCCCAGCTGCGGTGCCCAGCACCGCGTCAGCGTCGACTGACTCCAGATAGCAGGACAGGTGCACCATCACCCGGTAATATCGGGCGCCGACGGAGGGGCTCCGGCCAGCACCGACATCCTGAAGGAAGGATCGCAGAATGACATCAATATGAGGAATGTCCGTTTCCATGCCCAACTGTCCCATCCGGTACCGACAGTTAAAGGCCACAACGATGGGCGGACTGCAGGTGTCCGGTTTGCGATCCTGCCGACTCGGTGAGCAAGCTGGACAAGAAGGGTCAACATGGGCATTGGTGAGGAAGATGTTGGACACGGATGTCCAGGTTGCCCACCAATATGACGAAGGCGGCGGCGCAGGGCTTCTGGTGGCCTACCCGGCGACGGGTTCGACCACGATGGCCACCCTGTCCTCGCCGATCCGGGTCAGCACCAGGGTGGCCTTCTTCTTGCCACCAGCTCTTGCTGACTTGCCGGATCCTGCCAGGAGCTGCTTGCGCAACTCCTCAGGGGTCACCGAGGTTCCACGTTTCTTGATGTCGAGAATACTGATGCCCTGCTCCCGCACCCAGGTCTTGAGGGCGCGGACGTTGTACGGCATCACGTCGATCACCCTGTAGGCACGGGCGAACGGCGTGTCTTGCAGGGTCGGGGCGCAGATGTAGGCGATCCGTTGATCCAACAGGTGGCCGCCTAGCTGCCTGGCGACGTCGGCCACCAGGCCCGCGCGGATCACGGCGCCGTCCGGTTCGTAGAGGTAGCCCTCGGGAGCGCCGAGGGGTGGCCGGCCGTCGTCGTCGAAATCGGAGCCGCTGGTGAGCTCGGCGGCTCCATGCGCGCTGATCACGAGCGCCGACCGGCGGACGTCCGGCCGCTTCAGGGAGTTGAACCAGAGCGCCACCTCGGTGACGTCCCCGTCCACCGACACCCACTGCGCCTCACAGCCCGCAGGCACCGCGGTGTGCGGGATGCCCGGGCCCAGCTTGACCCCAACGGCGGTGCCGCTGTCGGCCAGCCGTTCCACGAACGAGAGGGGAGGGGAGAAAGCCTCCGGGTCGAACAATCGTTTGGTGCCCGAGGTACTGGTGGTCCGGCGGGCAGGGTCCAGCCACACGCCGTCGTACCCGGAGAGGTCGAACGACTCGGCGTCGCCGCCCACCACCGTGGCATTCGGCCAGGGCATCAGGTTCATGGTGGCAGCGGCGGCGGTGGTCTCATCGATCTCGACTGCTGTCACCTGCCGGTCCAGGCTGGCGAGGGCCATCGCGTCGGCGCCGATCCCGCACCCCAGATCGGCCACGCGTTCCAGTCCGGCAGTGACGTAGCGTTCGGCGTGACGGGCGGCCACCCCGAGGCGGGTTGCCTGCTCCAGTCCCGCAGCGGTGAAGAGCATGCGGGCAGCAAAAGGACCGAATTTCGCCTCCCCCTTGGCACGGAGCCTCGACTGGGTGAGGGCGGCCGAGATGACCTCCGGATCGTGCCCGTCCCGGCGCAGGGAGGTGCTGAGGCGCAGGGTGTCGGCGTCATCGTAGGGGGCCAGTGAGTTCAGCAACTCCCACCCCTCAGGGGTCAGGAGCGGCGCGATTGGATCCGGGGAAGCGGCCGCGGCGACGGCGTCAGCGGCCATCTCAGTAGCCCCGGGCGTCCCCGGCGTCAGTGCCGATCACTGACAGGGAAATCTCCGGCGAGTTCTTCTCCACCCGGCGGAGTGCCCAGACGTCGTTGAAGAGGGCCAGATATTCGCCGTCGGACCGGATCAGCACTTCGGTGCCGCGGATGGCGCTGAGCGCGGCCTGGGCGTCGTGGGTGGTGAGCCTGGCCAGCGAATACTGCAGCGGTTCCATCCGCATGGGCGCGCTGAAGTCGTGTTCCATCCGGTCCGCGACCACTTCGAACTGCATCGGTCCGACCGCTGCCAGCACTGGCGCCTGGTCTCCCCGGAGATCAGAGCGGAGTACCTGGATGATTCCCTCGTGGCCGAGCTGTTCGATCCCGCGCCGGAACTGTTTGAAACGGCTGGGGTCCTTGGACCGGGCCACCCGGAAGTGCTCAGGGCTGAACAGGGGGATCGGTGGGTACTCGACCGGCTCCTCGACGTAGAGGCTATCGCCCATCCGCAGGGCGGAGGCGTTGACCAGCCCGACGACGTCGCCCGGCCAGGCTTCGTCGATCACCTCGCGTTCGCGGCCGAACAGCTGCTGCGCGTACTTGGTGGCGAAGGTTTTCCCCGAGTTGGCGTGGGTGACCACCATGCCGCGTTCGAAGACGCCGGAGCAGACCCTGATGAAGGCCACATGATCGCGGTGGGCGCGGTTCATGCCTGCCTGCACCTTGAAGACGAAGCCCGAGAAGGGTGCATCCACAGGGCGGGGATTGCCGTCAATGTCCTTGCGGGGTGAGGCGGCGGGCGCCAGGTCAACCAGGGTGTCGAGGATGTGCTGGACGCCGAAGTTCAGGACCGCTGACGAGAACAGCACCGGCGTCCCGGTTCCGGCGTGGAAGCTCTCCTTATCGAAGGGCTGATTCGACTCGATCACCAGCGACGCCTCGTCGAGGGCGTCGGTCCAGGCGTCGCCCTCCTGGGCAAGCGCCTCGTCAGGGGTGAGGTGCTCCTCCGTGGCGAGGGAGGCGCCAGCGTTTTTCCTGGTGAAGCGGACGAACTCGTCGCGTTTCAGGTCCCAGACACCGCGGAAGTCGCCGGCAATGCCGACGGCCCAGGTGAGGGGCATGGGGATCAAACCGGTGCGCTCGGTGATCTCGTCCATCAGGGCCAGGGTGTCGAGCCCGGGCCGGTCCCACTTGTTGATCACGGTGATGATGGGGATGTTCCGTTGACGACAGACTTCGAACAGCTTCATGGTCTGGGTTTCGAGGCCCTTGGCGGCGTCGATCAGCATGACCGCGCAGTCCACTGCCGCGAGCACCCGGTAGGTGTCCTCGGAGAAGTCGGAGTGGCCGGGGGTGTCCAGCAGGTTGATGACGGTGTCCCGGTAGGAGAACTGCAGGGCAGTGGAGCTGATCGAGATGCCGCGGTCCTTTTCCATCTGCATCCAGTCGGAGACGGTCTCCCGACGGTTCTCCTTGCCATTGGTGGCACCGGCCGTCCCGATCACCCGGGCATGCAGCGCCAGGGCCTCGGTCAGGGTCGACTTGCCGGCGTCGGGGTGCGAGATTACCGCGAAGGTCCGACGGCGGGAAGCCTCCTGGACAATGCCGCTGTTGCTCCGGGCGGTGGCCTGTACCTGCTGGGTCACGAAACTGCTTTCGAAAGAGAGTGGGATGGCCAGTAAAGGGCCAGTTGCCCAGTCTACTGGGCGGAGTCTAACGGCGTCGAAGGCAGACGTTAGGCTCCAGCCGTGGAGGACCGCGAGACGCACCAGCGCCGATCCTGCCGGAGGTCGAGGCGGTGTTTCCCCGCGATCCTCGCCGCCGTCGTCGGGATCTCCGCGGGAGTGGGCAGGGCATCGATCATCAGCAATGTGAATCCGTGAACCATCCGGACCGGAATGGGGCTGCGCTCGCAGCGCAATCTGGCACTCGCCTTGACCGAGTGCTAACCAATGCATAAAGTCAGACTTGGCACTCTCACCATGAGGGTGCTAACTCCTTCAGGGAAGCGTGAGCCGGCACCGCGACGACGGTCAGCGCCATCCGAAGGCCTTAATTCCATTTGTCACCCAAGCGAAGGAGAGGTCCGCGTGCCGGTCTCTATTAAGCCTCTTGAGGATCGTATTGTTGTCCGCCCACTGGAAGCCGAGCAGACCACTGCCTCGGGTCTGGTCATCCCGGATACTGCCAAGGAAAAGCCCCAGGAGGGCGAAGTTGTTGCAGTAGGCCCAGGTCGCGTTGACGATAACGGAAACCGCGTCCCCGTCGATGTAGCCGAAGGCGACATTGTCATCTACTCCAAGTACGGCGGAACCGAAGTCAAGCACGCCGGCGCAGAGTACCTCGTACTCTCGGCTCGCGACGTTCTGGCGATCGTCGTTAAGTAGTTTTCCCTCGAGTGGACCCCGGCCGTAAAGGCCGGGGTTCTCTCGTCAGTGCGTCATGACGCACACAGCAGCACCAGGATTTGCACACGCACAATCTGCCCACGCAGATGTGCACAATGGAAGAGGAAACACATCATGGCAAAGCAGTTGCTGTTTGACGACGCTGCACGCCGCGCGCTGGAAGCGGGAGTCAACAAGTTGGCTGACACCGTCAAGGTGACGCTCGGCCCCCGCGGCCGCAACGTCGTACTGGACAAGAAGTGGGGAGCCCCCACCATCACCAACGACGGCGTGACCATTGCCCGCGAAATCGAACTGGACGACCCGTTCGAGAACCTTGGCGCTCAGTTCGCCAAGGAAGTGGCCACCAAGACCAACGACATTGCCGGTGACGGCACCACTACTGCGACAGTTCTGGCGCAGGCACTGGTCAGCGAAGGCCTGCGCAACGTTGCAGCCGGCGCGGCCCCCTCGCAGCTCAAGCGTGGCATCGAGGTCTCCATCGAGGCCGTCGCAGCCCGCCTGCTCGAGAACGCCCGCGAAGTAGTCGGTCAGCAGACCGCCAGCGTTGCCTCCATCTCTGCCCAGTCCACCGAGGTCGGCGAGCTCATCGCTGAGGCCTTCGAGAAGGTCGGCAAGGATGGCGTCATCACCATCGAGGAATCCTCAAGCACCCAGACCGAGCTGGTCCTCACCGAGGGCATGCAGTTCGACAAGGGTTTCCTTAGCCCGTACTTCATCACCGACGCAGAGCGTCAGGAAGCAGTGCTCGAAGATGCACTCATCCTGATCAACTCCGGCAAGATCTCCTCGCTGCAGGAATTCCTGCCGCTGCTGGAGAAGGCGCTGCAGGCCGGTAAGCCCCTGTTCATCATCGCCGAGGACATTGACGGCGAAGCGCTGTCCACCCTCGTGGTGAACAAGATCCGCGGCACCCTGAATGTTGTCGCCGTCAAGGCGCCAGGCTTCGGCGACCGCCGCAAGGCCATGCTGCAGGACATCGCCACGCTGACCGGTGCGCAGGTCGTTTCGCCTGACCTCGGCCTCAAGCTGGATCAGGTGGGCCTCGAGGTGCTGGGTTCGGCTCGCCGGATCACCGTCACCAAGGACACCACCACCATCGTCGACGGCATCGGCACCGAGTCCGACGTCGCTGACCGTGTTGCCCAGATCCGCGCTGAGGTTGAGCGCACCGATTCTGACTGGGACCGTGAGAAGCTGCAGGAACGCCTGGCCAAGCTGGCAGGCGGCATCGGAGTCATCAAGGTTGGCGCAGCCACCGAGGTTGAGCTCAAGGAAAAGAAGCATCGCATCGAGGACGCCGTGTCAGCCACACGCGCGGCTCTCGACGAGGGCATCGTCGCCGGTGGCGGCGCTGCGCTGATCCACGCGTCAAAGGCGCTTGACACCGATTCAGCCGTCCTCGCCCTTGAGGGTGATGCGGCGACCGCGATCAACCTGGTGCGCCGTGCCCTGGCACAGCCGCTGCGCTGGATTGCCGAGAACGCTGGTCACGAAGGCTACGTCGTGGTGCACCGTGTCGAGGAACTCGAGCCAGGTCACGGTTTCAACGCCGTCACCGGCGACTACGAGAACCTTATCGACGCCGGCATCATCGACCCCGTCAAGGTCACCCGTTCGGCGCTGCGGAACGCGGCGTCCATCGCGGCCCTGATTCTCACCACCGAAACACTGGTGGTCGAGAAGCCTGAGAACGACGACGAAGACGGCCACGGCCACAGCCACTAGCGGCACCGGCCTTGCGTCCCCCGGACGCAGGGCCACTCAGTAACGACGACACCCCCGGTTCTTCGACCGGGGGTGTCGTCGTACGCTGGGTAGCACCAAGCGTCAGGTTCCAGTGGCAGAGGGGATTATTCACCGATGGATTTCTCTGTGGGACTCATCAGCTTCGTCGCAGGCGTGATCATGACCCTGTGCGGCGTGAACGCCTACCGTGGTCGCTGGCGGACCTGGCTGCAACCGGGTCTCATTCCGCGCGTGGACAGCTATGTTGGCCTGGGCTTGCTCTTTGGCGGGATCGGCTTTGCCCTGGCGCCGCTGGCAGCCCTTCTGGCGGATGTGAACGCCCCGCGACCGCTCACGGTTGTAGCAGTCGGGATGACCATGACCGGCATCCTGCTGTGGTTGCTGAGCACCGCCTGGCTACCGCGGTTCATGCGCCCCGCGTGGGTGAGGGCCGAACAGGATGCGCCAAGTCGTCCTCCCGGATCAGACGACCGCCCGTGAGCGACTTCACGCCCCGCCAAAGCGCCCGCGGAATAGGGTGCGCCCGGCAATGGTTTTAGGATGAGAGTCTGGCAGTCCGATCATCCGAGGGCCAGCTTCTACCAACAGACCATCTGAGAAAGAGGCGACGCAGTGAGCCACCCGTCCCCGCGTAACGAAACCCACGACCCGTTCGGATTCGTTGGCCTGACGTACGACGACGTCCTGCTCCTGCCTGGCCTCACCGACGTGATCCCTTCCGAAGCCGATACGAGTTCGCGGGTATCCAAGCGCATCACCGTCCAGACCCCCCTGCTGTCCTCGGCCATGGATACGGTCACCGAGGCGCGGATGGCCGTCGCGATGGCACGCCAGGGCGGTCTCGGGGTCATCCACCGCAACCTCTCCATTCAGGACCAGGCCGAACAGGTGGACCGGGTGAAGCGTAGCGAATCCGGAATGATCACCCACCCGGTGACCATCGGACCTGATGCCACCCTCTCCGAACTCGATGAGCTGTGCGGGCACTACCGTGTCTCAGGACTCCCCGTGGTCGACGACGCCGGCCACCTGCTGGGCATCGTCACGAACCGCGACACCCGCTTTGTCTCCGAGCACGAGTGGCCTCACCGGCTGGTCCGCGCCGTCATGACCCCCATGCCCCTCGTGACAGGTCAGGTCGGGATCAGCGGTGAGGAAGCGATTGGCCTGCTGGCCAAGAACAAGATCGAGAAACTTCCGCTGGTCGACGGCGACGGAGTCCTCCGGGGCCTCATAACCGTTAAGGACTTTACAAAGGCCGAGCAGTATCCGCTCTCCACCAAGGACGAGGAGGGCCGCCTGCGGGTCGGTGCCGCTATCGGATTCTTCGGGGACGGCTGGGAGCGAGCCATGGCCCTGGTGGACGCCGGCGTTGACGCACTGTTCGTTGACACCGCCAACGGCCACAGCGCCGGTGTACTCGACATGATCGCCAGGCTCAAGGCCGAGAAGTCACTGGCCCACGTCGACATCATTGGCGGTCAGGCCGCCACCCGTGAGGGCGCACAGGCCCTCATCGATGCCGGAGCCGACGGCATCAAGGTGGGGGTAGGCCCCGGGTCGATCTGCACAACACGTGTTGTTGCCGGGGTTGGAGTTCCCCAGGTGACCGCCATCTACGAATCCGCGAAGGCAGCCATTCCAGCGGGGGTGCCAGTCATTGCCGACGGCGGCCTGCAGTACTCGGGCGACATCGGGAAGGCCCTTGTTGCTGGTGCCGACACCGTCATGCTCGGGTCGCTGCTGGCGGGCTCCGCCGAAGCGCCGGGCGAGCTGATCTTCGTGAACGGCAAGCAGTACAAGACCTACCGGGGGATGGGGTCCCTGGGCGCCATGCAGACCCGCGGGAAAAACACCTCCTATTCAAAGGACCGCTACTTCCAGGCGGATGTCACGGGCGATGACAAGCTGATCCCTGAGGGGGTGGAGGGGCGGGTTGCCTACCGCGGCCCGCTGGCCTCTGTCGCCTACCAGCTGGTCGGGGGCCTCCGCCAGACGATGTTCTACACGGGCGCTCGCACCATCGACGAGCTGAAGGCGAAGGGCAAGTTTGTCCGCATCACTTCGGCTGGCCTGAAAGAGTCACACCCGCACGATATCCAAATGACCGTCGAGGCGCCGAACTACGGCACCAAGTAGCCAGCACGTCCCGCTGGAAGGAAGTAGCGGGCCTCCGTGACTGATTCGGGCCGTGCTGGCCAATGGCCACGATGGACTGTGCGCAGGTGACCTGCCGCGAGAATGAAGAACGGTGAGCCATGACCGACAGTGAGCTTCGCCCGCCCCGGGATCCCCGGCCGCGTCTTTCCCTGGGCCCGTATGCCCGGGCTGTGGGACAGGTTCTGCGGGTGAGCTTCAAGGCTTCCCCGGGCGCTGTGATCATGAAAGTGCTCGGATCGCTGATTGCGGCGGTACTCCCGCTGGTAACTACCTACTTTGCTGCGCTGACCACCACCGCCCTGGCCGAGGCTTACGCGGGTAATCCCGATGCCGGACAGCGGGCGGTGGTCTATGTGCTGATCACCGCTGGGCTGGGATTGCTCTGGGGCGCGTTCACCAGTGTGGACCGCTACATCCAGCAGGTGATGAGTTTCAGGGTCGGTGCCGTGGTGGGGGACCTGATGTATGAGCGCTTCCTGGCGCTTGAGTTCTGGCGGTACGACGATAAGGACACCGTCGACCTCTACGACCGGGCCAAAAGGTTCTCGGACTCCTACGCCCGCGTCCTCGACCGGATTGCCGCGATCTTCACGCAGCTGGTGTCGGTAATCCTCGCCATTGGTGCGCTGCTGCTGGTCAGCTGGTGGGTGGCCCTGATTGTCCTGATCGCGATCATCCCGAGCGTGTATCTGCAGTTCAAGCTTTCCCGCGAACAGATGGCCCACTGGAACACCCAGGTGGACTCCCGCCGGCAGCGGCGGTTGATCGAAACGAACCTGATTCGTCCGCAACACATCGCGGAGATGAGGCTGTATGGGGTAGTGAAATACCTGATGGACCTGCGCTCCCGGCTGCGCGACGCCGACGAACTGCGTCGCCTCGAGTTCCAGAAACGGTATATCCCCAAGCAGCTGCTCGCCGATGCGCTCCAGTACGGTGCCGAGGTGGTGGCTCTGATCTGGGTGGTGGGGCAGATTATCGCTCGTGCCCAGCCGGTCGGCCAGTTCCTCTATATCCAGCAGATCGTCAGCCGTGCCCTGTCGACGGCGAACCAGCTGGTGACCTCGCTCAGTTCCATCGACGAGGACCTCGCCAACCTGAAGGACTACGAGGAGTTCATGAAGTTCCCGACGGCGGTCGGCGGCGGGAAACCCCTGGCAGGGCCGCCCGCCGAGGTTCGGCTCGAGGACATCACCTACACGTACACAGCGGGGAGCACCCAGGTCCTCAAAGGGGTCTCCCTGACCATCAGGGCGGGGCAACACATTGCGATCGTGGGGGAGAACGGCGCCGGAAAGTCGACGCTGATCCGCATTCTGGCCGGCCTGTACCAGCCCGAGTCCGGCCGGGTCCTCCTGGATGGGCAGGATCTCCGGACCTTCGACATTGCTTCCTGGCACCGGCATCTGGCAGTGATGTCACAGGACTTCCTGAAGTACGAGTTCGCGACGGCAGCCAACAACATCTACTTCGGCGACGTCTCCCAGCCCAGAGAGGACCAGCGGGTGGAGCGCGCCGCAGCGGATGCTGAGGCCACCGACTTCATCGATCGCCTGCCAAACGGCTTCGAGAGTCATGTCAGCAACTGGATGGAGGACCCGCGGGGCCGCAAGGGGAGCGGGCTGTCCGGCGGCCAGTGGCAACGGCTCGCGATGGCCCGCAACTTCTACCGCGGGGCGCCCTTCATCGTGATGGATGAGCCGACGTCGGCGATTGATGCTCTCGCCGAGCACCGCATCTTCAGCCGGCTTTTCGCCGATAAGGACCACACGATCATTGCCATCAGCCACCGCCTCGCGACCATCGAGAAGGCCGACATCATCTACATGATGGAGGAGGGGGAAGTAGCCGAATCAGGCACCCATGAGGAGTTGGTCAATCTGCGGGGACGGTACTTCAGGATGTTTGAGAGCCAGCTGGGGCTCGATCCGGATCCTCGTGACCCGGATTCCCTTGACACCGACCCGACAGTCCCGGGTCCCGCCGGGTGGTGACCACCCTGCTCAGGCGGGAGCCTTGTCCTTGGGGTCCGGCGCGGTGGCCTGGGGTTCGGGAAGTGACTCCCTGGGGTTGGATGGCACTACCGGCTGCACTGCGCTGACATCCACGGGCGGCTGATGGTCCTCGGCGGCACGGAAGTCCAGTTCGGCCTGCAGTTCCTCGTGCCGTGATTCAGTCTCGGGGTCCGGTTCCTGATCGACCGTGTATTCACGATCCAGCTGGCGGTGGACTTTGCTGTTGAGGATCTCAACCTGGCTGTCTTCCAGCGGTGCCAGATCGGCCGGGAACGGTTGTTCCGGTGAAAGCCTGCTCTTGTCGCCCATAGCCTGACCTTTCGCCAATGGTGTTCGAAAACTTTTCGCACAGGCAGTCTACGTCCAATGGGGGCCCGTGTTAGCCAGCGGCGCGGGAACCGGAATTCCGTCCCGCTCCCAACTCCTCGATCAGGTTCCGGAGCTCGGCACGGAGAGTTTCGGACAGCAGTCCGCCCCCTGCTATGAGGGACTGCTCAATCTTCTCGGCACTGGCGAGGGCCCGCTGGCCGGAGTCAGACACCGACACCATCTGGATCCGCTGGTCAACAGCACCCCGGACACGGTTGACGTATCCGTTCGCCTGGAGCTTCTCGATGGTTTTGCCCATGGTCTGGTTTTGTACCCGAATCAATTGGGCCAGCTTGGTCTGGTTGATGGGGCCTTGATCCTGCAGTACCCGCAGGGCGGTATAGCCGGCGTGGGTGAGCCCCAGATCGACCAGCGCCGCATTCCATGCATGGTCGACGAGGCGTGCCGCGGTGGTCAATAGCCTCCCGGTGGGCCATTGCTCCAGCTCCTGCATGTCGACACTTCCTTCAGTGGTGGGATCGGTGGACTCAGACCGTTCGGGCTCCGCTTCCGGGATGCCATCCACCCTAGCCTCCTCGACGCCGGAAAGGAAAGCACGCTTAGCAACTGTCGCTGGATTTCGGTGACACCACTGCCTCCCATAATGGCCCCCACTGTGTATGCCATCTGGGTTATATAGCCAAATCCGGCCTAGAACATGCCGCGGAGTCCTTGCGGGCTGCGCTGGGATAACCTTGGTGGGTGACTAACGAGATTGAAATTGGCCGAGGCAAGCGCGGACGCAGGGCATATTCGCTCGATGACGTGGCGGTGGTCCCTTCCCGCCGGACCCGTGACCCGCACGACGTGTCAGTGCAATGGCAGATCGACGCCTACCAGTTCGAGATGCCGGTCATCGCTGCTCCGATGGACTCGGCGATGTCCCCGGCAACCGCTATCGCGATGGGCCGGCTCGGTGGATTGGGGGTACTCAATCTGGAAGGCCTGTGGACCCGGTACGAGGATCCACAGCCTGTCCTGGACGAGATCGCCCAGCTGGGCAGCGAAGCTTTTAGCCCGGCTGCCACGCGCAGGATGCAGGAAATCTACAACGCGCCCATCCAGGAGGGCCTGATCACCAGCCGCCTGGCCGAAATCCGCGAGGCTGGTGTCACCGTTGCGGGTTCGCTGACCCCGCAGCGTACCCAGCAGTTCTACAAGACCGTCGTGGCTGCCGGGGTCGACATCTTCGTGATCCGCGGCACCACCGTCTCGGCCGAGCACGTCTCGAAGAACGATGAGCCGTTGAACCTGAAGCAGTTCATCTACGAGCTGGATGTGCCGGTCATCGTCGGCGGAGCCGCCGGCTACACTCCCGCCCTCCACCTGATGCGTACCGGGGCAGCCGGGGTCCTGGTCGGGTTTGGCGGGGGAGCGACCACCACCACCCGCCGCGCCCTGGGTATCCACTCGCCCCTTGCCTCGGCGATCTCCGACGTGGCAGCGGCCCGCCGTGACTACATGGACGAGTCGGGCGGACGCTACGTCCACGTCATCGCCGACGGCGGGATGGGCACCAGCGGCGACATCGTGAAGGCCATTGCTATGGGCGCCGACGCCGTGATGCTGGGTTCGGCCCTCGCCCGGGCCGAGGAAGCACCCGGCCAGGGCTGGCACTGGGGCCAGGAAGCCCACCACGATGAGCTGCCCCGCGGCGACAGGGTCAACATTGGCACCGTCGGTCCACTCAAGGAGGTGCTGTGGGGGCCATCCCACCACACCAACGGAACCTCCAACGTGATCGGCGCCCTGCGGCGGGCCATGGCCACCACCGGATACTCGGATCTGAAGGAGTTCCAGCGGGTGGAAGTGGTCCTTTCCCCCTACCTTTCCAACGGCTGATTGCTAAGGTTGGGGGACGTAGTATCGAACCCGACGAAGGATCGCCGCCATGTCATCAGGAGCACTCAGCCCGAAGAACCGTGAAGACGCGCTAGCAGCGCTGAAAGCCACGTCGGAAGCCGGCAAGGAACTGGACATCCTGATCGTCGGGGGAGGCGTTGTCGGCGCCGGCTCGGCGCTGGACGCCGTCACCCGCGGCCTGGATGTGGGGATGGTTGAGGCCCGCGACTGGGCGTCCGGCACCTCCTCACGGTCCTCGAAGCTGATCCATGGCGGACTGCGCTACCTCGAAATGCTTGACTTCGCCCTGGTGCAGGAAGCACTGAAGGAACGGGGGCTGCTGATCCAGCGGATCGCCCCGCACCTGGTCCGCCCCGTACCGTTCCTCTACCCGCTGACCAAACGGTTTTTCGAACGCCCCTACGTCGGGGCCGGGATCCTGCTGTACGACACGATGGGGATGACCTCCGGCAACTCCCGCGGGGTCCCCATGCACAAGCACCTATCCCGGCGTGGCACCCTGCGCGCTGCGCCCAGCCTGAAAAACGACGCAATGGTGGGCTCCATCCGCTATTACGACGCACAGGTGGACGATGCACGGTATGTCGTCAACATGGTGCGCACCGCCGGGCACTACGGTGCCAAGGTCGCCAACCGGGTCACCGTCGTCGACTTCCTCCGCGAAGGCGAACGCGTGGTGGGCGCCCGCGTGAAGGACCAGGAAACCGGCGAGCAGTTCGACATCCGCGCGAAACAGGTCATCAACGCGACCGGTGTCTGGACGGACGAAACCCAGGCGATGGTCACCGACCGTGGTCAGATGAAGGTCAGGGCCTCCAAGGGCATCCACCTGGTGGTGCCGCGCGACCGCTTCCAGTCAACTGTCGGGCTGATCCTCAGGACCGAGAAATCGGTCCTGTTCGTCATTCCCTGGGGCCGGCACTGGATCATCGGGACCACCGACACTGACTGGGATCTGGACAAGGCCCACCCTGCGGCGTCGTCCAAGGACATCGATTACATTCTGGAGCACGTCAACAAGGTACTGCGCCGCCCCCTGACGCGGGAAGACGTGGAGGGCGTGTACGCCGGACTGCGCCCGCTGCTGGCCGGTGAGAGCGATTCCACTGCGAAACTCTCGCGGGAACATGTCGTGGCCCACCCGGTCCCCGGGCTGGTGGTCGTCGCTGGTGGTAAGTGGACCACCTACCGCGTGATGGCCAAGGACGCAGTCGATGAAGCCACCCGAGCGCTGGACGAGCGGGTTCCCGCCAGCTGCACCGAAACCGTCCCGCTGCTCGGCGCCGAGGGGTACAAGGCCGCCTGGAACAAGCGGGCGAGAATGGCCGAAAGCTCGGGCGTGCATGTGGCACGGGTCGAGCACCTTTTGCAGCGCTACGGCACCCACGCCGAGGACATCCTGGCACTGATCCGCGAGGACCGGTCCCTGGGCGAGCCGCTGCCCGGCGCCGACGACTACCTCGGCGCCGAGGTGGTGTACGCGGTCACCCACGAAAACGCACGCCACATCGACGATGTGCTCACCCGGCGTACCAGGATTTCCATCGAGTCGTGGGACCGCGGGGTCTCAGCGGCTCCCGCCGTCGCCGCGCTGATGGCGCCCTTCCTTGAGTGGAGCGACGCGCAGGTGGACCGCGAGGTCAAGCACTACCTGGCGAGGGTGGAAGCGGAACGGCTCAGCCAGGAGCAGCCCGACGATATCCTGGCGGACAACGCCCGGATGGGAGTCGAGGATATTGTGCCGCTAAGCTAGGACCGCGGTCTGGACGCCGCGCCGCCTGTCCAACGCAACCCGCGAGAGGTCTACCGTGACCGAGCGATCCCTGGAATATCATGACGCCATCCTGACCACCCCTGACTTGGTGATCCTGGAAATGGTCGCCGCCGACAAGGAGGACGCGGCGGCGCAGCTGGCCACCAAACTGTTCGAGGCGGGGAGGATCTCCGACCTCGACGGTTTCCTGGAACAGGTCAACTCCCGCGAACACCAGATGGCCACCGGGCTTCCCGGTGGGGTGGGACTGCCCCATGCGCGCAGCGACTACGTCACCCAGACCAGCATCGCGGTGGGCATCACCAAGTACGGGCATAGCCTCGACTTTGGCGCGGTGGACGGCCCGGCGACGCTCATTCTCCTGATTGCCACGCCGTCGCAGTCCTTCTCCGAGCACCTTGAGGTGCTGGCAACCCTGGCCAGGTCACTGTTCAAGGAAAATTTCAGGGAATCGCTCAGGCGGGCTCACGACACTGAAGTGATCGCTGAGCTCATTAACTCGACTCTGGTGTTTTTCGACCACTGACGTTCTCCCGGCCTGGCTCAACCGGGGAGCATGCTGGGGTCAAGAATCAGCATCCCCGCAACCCGACCGTCGCCGTCGAACGCTATCCGGCCGGCCATCTCGCCAGCTTCGAAGATCAGTTCCAGGTCCACGATCTGCAGCGCCCCGTTCTTTCTGGTGGTCACCTTCCCGGGGAGCTCGTACCGTCCAACAGCCTCGACTAACGAGGACCACACCGAGGAGAGGCCCTCCACAGTCACCGCCTCCAGCATGACCGGAGCAAAATGGTCCCTCACCGCGGCCCAGTCCTCGTCGGCGCACTGGGCGAAAATGCGTTCCGCGACGCCGATCAGGGCGGCCATGCTGCGGCGCTGGGTCTTCTCGGCGGCAGGGACGCGGCCGACGGGCTGGCCGAAGCGCTGGAATGCTGCCTGCCTGCTGATGCCAAGCACCGCGCCAATGTCCTGCCAGGTGGTGCCGTGGCGGCGTGCCTGGTGGACCGTTTCGCGGAGCAGGTGATCCACGCCGTCGTTCAGTTCAACGATGGCCCGCAGCGCATCGGGGGCGGTCAGCCCAAACGGTTCGTACCCCAGGAGGTCGCGTACGGTTCCCGTCCGGGCCTCGACCATCTGCAGGGCCTCGGCGGTTCCCGGCTCCGGCTCCTCACGGGAGGGCTGGCCACGGTAAACGTGATCGTCAGGCGGGGAAGCGGGGGCTGGCACAGTAGCTATGTTAGGCGAACGGCCAGCACCGCGGTGGTGCCGACCATGGTGAGGGCGAGGGTGGTCCAGTCCCGGCGGCCCACGGCGGCCGTCCGGTCCCGCAGGGACTCCCATCGCACCGCAAGCATGATCGTGCCCGCCAGGACGAAGGCTGCGGCGAGATACCAGAGCGCGGGCGGGACGACAGTGAAACGGGTCAGAAGGGCGCCGAAGACCAGCCAGCCGGTTGCGGCCAGGGAATGGGTTGCCAGGGCGACCGCCGATTCGCTGCGGCCCCTGACCACGACCGAGTATACGTAGGAACCGGTGATCCAGAGGACGATTGCCGGAGGGAACCACAGGAGGAGGAGATCTATCACTGCGCCCCTCCCGTCATCAGTGCCGCACCCAGTTCATCCACCGGGCCGGACATGTTGCTGAGCACGATTGACGCCCGGTCGGAGTCCAGGTCGAGAATCAGCATGCCCGCGAAGCCACCGGTCTGCCCGTTGTGCCAGCGGTATGCGTCAGCCTCCGGATCCGAGGGAGTGCCGATGAACCAGGCCAGCCCCATCGGTGTGTCCTCGGCGGAGTCGACCGGGTCCAGGGACCGGGAGCCCGGAGCCGTCCCGTCGAGGAGCGCGCCGGCCAGCAAAGCGAGGTCGGCACTGGTCGAGCGGACGCCCCCGGCAGGAGCCATGCCGCCCATTGTCCACGGCTGGGCGGCCTTCCCTGTCGTCGCATAGCCCTGGACTGCCTGAGGCCGTAGCTCCTCGGGTTCCGCTGGCACATAGGTGTCCTTCATCCCGAGGGGGTCGGTGATCCGCTCTCTGAGCAACTCCGGGTAGCTGAGTCCTGCCTGCGCCGCGAGCGCCTGCCCCAGGAGGGCGGCGCCGAAGTTTGAGTACTCGAACGTGCCGGCAGGATCAACTCCGGCGTTCCGGGCCCGCTCCAGCAGGACGGCGGGGGAATCCGTATAGGGGTTGCCGGCCGTGTAGTTGGTCAGGATAGCCCTGAGCGTGAACCCGAGGTCAGCCGGTAGCCGCGGGAGGCCAGAGGTATGCGTCGCCAGTTCCCTGAGCGTCACCTCGGGGACGGGTGAACCCTTGACATCCAGAAGGTCGCCCACCGGGGTGTCGAGGGTAACCTCCTCCCGGTCGACAGCGTCGGCCAACAGCATTCCGTTGAGGACCTTGCTGATGGAACCAATCTCGAATTCGTCAGCCGGATCCGCGCCAAAGCCCGCGAAGGTACTCCCATCCGGACCCACCACTGCCGTAGCTATCCGGTTGGTCCCCGCCGGCCGGTGCAGCTCAACGATCCGTGCCAGCGCGGGATCCCCGCTGGTGTGCGGCTCGGCGCCGGGAAGACGCGGCGCCGAGGCCGCAACAATTGCGACAACTGCGACAAGGCAGGTGAGGGGAAGCAGGCGGGAACGCCAACGTAAAGTCATGTGTAAACCCTAGATTTACAGTTTCTAAACGTCAAGACTGGATTTACAAACTTTGGGCAGCCTTGCGGGCTTGGCGAGCTACTCGGAGCGCCAGGACTTCCATAGGGCAGCGTAGGAGCCGTCCAGTGCCAGGAGCTCGTCGTGGGAGCCCAGTTCGGTGATGTTCCCGCCCTCCACCACTGCCACCCGGTCGGCGTCGTGAGCTGTATGCAACCGATGGGCAATGGCGATCACCGTGCGTCCCTCCAGCACGGCGTTGAGGGAGCGTTCCAGGTCGCGGGCTGCCTGCGGGTCAATAAGGGACGTTGCCTCATCGAGCACCAGGGTGTGGGGATCAGCGAGTACCAGCCGCGCGAGTGCCAGCTCCTGGGCCTGGGCGGGAGTGAGCTCGTGAGCGCCCGAGCCGACCTCCGTCTGGAGCCCTTCCGGGAGCCCGAGGGCCCAGCCGAGGGCGCCGACGTCGTCCAGCGCCTGAACCAGTTCAGCTTCCGTCGCGTCGTCCTTGCCGAGCCGGATATTGTCGGCCAACGATCCCACGAAGACGTGGTGCTCCTGGGTGACCAGGGCAACCTCTCGCCGGAGGGCGTTCAGCGGGCGGTCAACCAGCGGCACATCGCCCACGGTGACCGTACCCGCGGTCGGGGGGTGGATGCCGGCGATGAGCCGGCCCAGTGTGGACTTGCCCGCTCCGGAGGGTCCGACCATTGCGAGCCGTTCACCGCGGCGCAGTTCCAGGTCCACGCCGTGGAGCACATCGTGCCCCGGGCGGTACGCGTACCTTGCCTTGGAGACGAGGATGTCCTCGTTCAGGGGCTCGTGGTCGGTAGCGTGCCGGTCAGGCTGCACCTCCTTGATGCCGACGATACGTGCCAGCGAAGCGGCGCCCACCTGGATCTCGTCTGTCCACATGATGAGCAGGTCGACCGGGTCGATCAGCCGCACAGCGAACAGGGCAACCGTTGCCACGACCCCGGGCGTGACCACGTCCAGGGAGGCCAGCCAGCCGCCCCAGAGCAGCACGCCGGCCACCGGCAGCCAGAATGCGAAATCGGCGGCGGGGAAAAGCACTGTGCGCAGCCAGAGGGTGTACCGCTCGGCGCGGTAACTGCCCGTGAGGGCTGAGTCGATCCGCTCGCGGCGCAGCGCTCCCAGTCCCAGTGCGTCAACAGTGCGCGCGCCCTCGATGGTCTCGGTGATTGACCCGTTGACGACGGCGTAGGTTTCCCGTTCCTTCTGGTAGCCGGCCGAACTCCGTTTCAGGTACCACCGGGTCACCGGGTACAACACCGGGACTCCCACCAGCAGTGCCAGCGCAAGTACCGGTGACGTGATCACCGCCGCGCCGATGGTGAGGAGAATGGTGACAATCGAGACCACCACCTGTGGGACGCCGAAACGCACGGTGTGGGACACGGCGTCGACATCGTTGGTGGTGCGGGAGACCAGGTCGCCCGTCCCCGCCTTCTCCACCGTCGACAGCGGCAGGGAAGTGACCTGCTCCATGAAGTCCTCCCGGAGTTCGGCGAACACGGTCTCGCCGAAGACCATGCCGGCGCGTACCGCCAGGCGACGCAGCAGCGACTGCGCAATCAGGAAGGCCAGCATAATCAGGGAGATGGTGGCGATGTAGTTCGAGGTGGTTCCCTCCACCACCGCATCCACGACGCGGCCGAGCAGCACCGGTCCCACCAGGCCGGCGATCGCAGACCCCACGTAGAGGGCGACGACGCGGGAGAGCCCGCCGCGGTGGTGCCTAATCAGCCGCGCTGCCTCGGCACGGACCTGGGCCGGCTCGGCGACCGGAAGCTTCCCGGAGGTGTCGGTGCCAGCTGCTGTTTCACTCACTTCGGATGACCACATTTCGGTAGGCGGGCTGGGACGACAACAGTTCCTGATGGGTTCCCTCGGCGGCCACCTGGCCGTCCTCGAGATACACGACGTGGTCCATCACACCGAGCATGAGAGGACTGGCGGTCACCACCACGGTGGTCTGGTCGACACCGCCCCGCATCCCCTTCAGGCGCGCGGCGATACGGGACTCCGTGTGCGCGTCCACAGCGCTGGTCGGTTCAATGAGGACCAGGGTCTCCGCCTCGGTCAGGAGGGCGCGGGCAAGCACGAGGCGCTGCCGCTGGCCGCCGGAAAAGCTCCGCCCACGCTCGGTGACCTCATGATCCAGGCCGTCGTCGACGCCGTCGAGAATGTCCAGGGCGCTGGAGGCGTCAAGCGCCGCAAGAATTCCCGAATCGCTGTGCCGGGACCGGGGATCCAGCTGGGACCGCAGGGAGCCCGTGAAGAGCTGGGGGTTCGCCTCGCTGACCACGATGCGCTGCCGGATATCGCGGAGGGCGATGTGCTGCAGGGATGCCGTTCCCCAACGGACTTCAGCCGTCTCGAGTACCTCATCCTCGAAGCGCCCCAATCGTGTTGCCAGGTCGGCTGAGGCTGCGGTGTCAACCGAGACCACGGCGGTGATCCGGCCCGGCTGGATGACGATTCCGGTCCGGGCATCGCGCAGCAGGGACCCGGGTGGCGGGGCCGGCAGCGTGGCTGCCTGGTCGGCGACGTCGGGATCGACGCTGAGCACGGCAATAATCTTCCGCGCGCCGACATGCGCCCTGATGAACCGGGCCACGCTGTCAGCTGCGGCGCGGATCGGGGTCATCAGGAAGATCGAGTAACCGTAGAGTGCAACCAGCTGCCCGGGTTCGATGTCTCCTGACAGTGCCAGGTTTGCCCCGACCCAGGTGAAAAGGACGCTGAAGGCGCCGGCAATGAACACCTGGGAGGCTTCAAGATCGGCGAGCGAATACGCGACCCGGATACCCGAATCCCGGGTTTTCACCGAGCGTTCCCGGTAGCGGTTGACGAAGATGTGTTCCCCGCCGATGCCCCTGAGGACCCGGAGTCCCGCGACGGTGTCGGCGCCAACGGCAGTCATTTTGCCTGACGCCTCACGCTGCTCACGCTGCCGGGCCTGGAGGGGGCGGACCACGAACAGCAGCAGTCCACAGCAGGCCGGGACGCCGACGAGGACGATGATTCCGAGAAGCAGCGACGTCTGGGAGATCAGCACGCACACCACCAGCCAGGCCATGACTGACCCGGCCAGCCTGGCCGATACTGCGTAGATTTCGCCGAGCCGGGTGGCATCCGAGGCGGCAGTGGACACTACCTCCCCGGTCGAAAGCTTCCGCGGCAACGCATCTCCGGTGCGGGTGATCTTGTACCCGATCAACCGGATGGAGTGGAAAGCCGCCTGCAACCATCCACTGATCGCGGTCCGGTGCTCCAGGGTGCCAGCAACGGCCTGAAGCACGGTCAGCCCGATCAGGACCCCTACCCACAGCAGGAGCCGGTCGAACTCGCCCGCAACGATCCCCTCGTCGATGGCCCGGCCCAGTACGAAGGGCATCACCGCCTGGGCGACCATCCAGACAGTGCCGAACACCACCCCCGCGAGGAGGGTGGCTTTCTGCTTCGATGCCAGCCAGAGCAGGTAGCGGGAAGGGGAGCGGAGATCCGGTGTTCCGGGATCGGGGTAGGGATAAGAGCGCACGATCAACCATCCTAGCCCGCAGTACGGCTAAGTGATAGACATTTCCCAATCACTTGTGGTGTGTGTCGTGATACAGGTCGCCGGGCGGGCATTCGGTTTTCTACACGATGACGAAGTACCGTTAACATGTGCTCAAAACCGCCCTGAAACCCCGCTGGATCCTGTCGCTGATCCTTGCCATGGTGATTGCGGCGGTCTTTGTACTCCTCAGCCAGTGGCAGTTCTCCAGCTCGACCGGTGACGCTCCGCCGCCGGAAAGCACCACGGAGAGGGAGCGTGCACTGACTGACGGCTTCAGTCCCGGCGTCCCCATGACCGCGCCTGTCGCCGACCAGATGGTCACTATGGACGGGGAATTCCTGCCGGACACCACCGTGCTGGTGCAGGACCGCCTGCAGGGAGACCGGCAGGGCTTCTGGCTGATCTCGGCCTTCGCCGTCGATGGCGTCCCCGAGGGCGCAGTTGATGACCCGGCCGGTCCGCCGGTGATCCCCGTGGTGCACGGCTGGATCCCGGACGCGCAGGCCGCCGCCGAGGTACCCGAACCCGTAGGCTCCGCGTCGGTGGTGGGGAGGCTGCTGCCCGCCGAAGGCCCGGTCGCCGAACGGCCGGTCGCCGGCCAGATCCCCACTCTCGCCACCGCCGAGCTCACCAACCGCTGGGACCGGCCCATCTACGCCGGTTTCGTGGTGTCTACCGCCACAGAGGTGGGCGGCCTGGATTGGGCCCCTGAGGCTCCGCTGGAGGTCGTGACGGTCGGGCCGCAGCCGCAAGAGACACCGCTCAACTGGCTGAATATTTTCTACGCGGTGGAATGGTTCGTCTTCGCCGGGTTCGCCTTCTTCCTCTGGTGGCGGCTGGTCGCCGACGACTACCGAAGGACCCTCGAGGAGGCCGAGGACAGCGCCGCAGAGGCGGGCAACACGAACGACGACGACAGCAACGACGGCAGCACGGGACACCCTGACCCCGCAGCGCAGGGCCCAACGACGAGTGAGGCACGACAGTGAGTACACCCAACGTGAACGGACCGGCAACAGGAAGCGGCACCTCCGGTGCCGCCCGGAAACCCAAGCGGCGGTTCGGCGGTACCCATGCACAGATCCTTTCGGCGCTGACCTTCTACAAGGTGCTCGCCTACGCCACCGGCATCATGCTCATGCTGGTCGTCGTGGAAATGATCGCAGCCTACGGGATGGGATCACACATCATGATCGGCGGACCTGAGGGTCTCTTTTCCCTGACGGACAAGAACTCGTCCGAGACTGCCGGAGGATTCAACTTCTCCACCACGGTCCTGATCGTCCACGGCTGGATGTACGTGGTCTACCTGATCGCCGACTTCCGGCTCTGGCAGATGATGCGGTGGCCGTTCAAGCAGTTCATCGTGATGGCTCTGGGCGGCGTGGTGCCGCTGCTGTCGTTCATCGTTGAGCGCCGGATCCACCGGCAGGTGGAGCAGGAGCTGGCAGCACACCCCGAAGCAGCCTCCCGGTACTAGCGGGCATCAGGGCGTAGTGATGTGCGATCGGGTGCCCGTGGCGACTATTGTTGACGCGTGACTATTCCCGCATCCGGACCCGGAATTTCAGGCCATGCCGACTCCACCCCAGACTCCGCAGAGGAGACCAGCGAAACAGGCCACCGGCCGGTGCTGGTGGTGGACTACGGCGCGCAGTATGCCCAGCTGATCGCCCGGCGGGTCCGCGACGCGGATGTGTACTCCGAGGTGGTTCCCCACACCCTGAACACTGCCGACCTGCTGGCAAAGAATCCGGTAGCGATCATCCTCTCCGGTGGACCCTCAAGCGTCTACGCTGAGGGAGCGCCCCGGGTTGACCCCGAACTGTTCACCGCCGGGGTTCCCGTCCTGGGGATCTGCTACGGCTTCCAGGCGATGGCTTCGGCGCTCGGCGGAACCGTCGCCAAGACCGGCCTCCGCGAATACGGGTCAACCGACGTCGCCGCGACGTCCAGCACCGGATCGCTGTTGGACGGAGTCCCGGAGCACCAGAACGCCTGGATGAGCCACGGCGACAGTGTGCAGGCCGCACCCGAGGGCTTCGAGGTGCTCGCAAGTACCGCAGGCGCGCCGGTTGCCGCGTTTGCCGACGAGTCCCGGCGCCTTTATGGCGTGCAGTGGCACCCCGAGGTGAAGCACTCGGATCATGGGCAGCAGGTGCTTGAGAACTTCCTCTTCAAGGGTGCCCGCCTGGACGCGAACTGGACCACCGGCAACATCGTTGAGGAACAGGTGGAACGCATCCGCGAGCAGGTGGGAGACGCCCGCGTGATCTGCGGACTCTCCGGCGGAGTGGATTCGGCGGTCGCTGCGGCCCTGGTGCAACGGGCGGTCGGAGACCAGTTGACCTGCGTTTTCGTCGACCACGGGCTGCTCCGCGAAGGGGAAGCCGAGCAGGTGGAACGGGACTTCGTCGCCGCCACCGGGGTCAACCTCTACGTAGCCAACGAGCAGAAGCGCTTCCTGGATGCCCTTGCCGGCGTCAGCGACCCGGAAACGAAGCGCAAGATCATCGGGCGTGAATTCATTCGCGCCTTCGAGGAAGCCGAGCGGGCGATCATTGCCCAGGCGCAGGCACACGGCGAGAAAATCCGGTTCCTCGTGCAGGGCACCCTTTACCCCGACGTCGTCGAATCCGGTGGCGGTGAGGGTGCGGCGAACATCAAGAGCCACCACAACGTGGGAGGCCTCCCCGAGGACCTGCAGTTTGAACTGGTCGAACCTCTCAGGGCGCTGTTCAAGGATGAGGTCCGGGCGGTCGGAGCCCAGCTGGGCCTGCCCGCCGAAATTGTTGGTCGTCAGCCGTTCCCCGGCCCCGGGCTGGGGATCAGGATAGTCGGCGACGTCACCCAGGAACGGCTGGACCTGCTCCGCCGTGCCGACGCAATTGCCCGCGCGGAGCTCACCGCCGCGGGACTGGACAACGAGGTGTGGCAGATGCCGGTGGTCCTCCTCGCCGACGTCCGCAGCGTCGGCGTCCAGGGGGACGGCCGCACCTACGGCCATCCGATTGTCCTGCGTCCGGTATCCAGCGAGGACGCGATGACCGCAGACTGGTCCAGGCTGCCCTACGACCTGCTGGCCCGCATCTCGAACCGCATCACCAACGAGGTCGAGGGCGTCAACCGGGTGGTACTGGATATCACCAGCAAGCCGCCCGGCACCATCGAATGGGAGTAGCCCGTCCCACCCGGGAACGGGTATTTGCCCGCCCCCGGTGTTGCGGCCCCGCCGCAGCGCCCTAGTCGGATAGCTTGGAAGACATGCCCCTCTGGTCCAGACCGTCGAAGATAATTGTAGAAAAGGAGACCGCCGTGTCAGTGCAGGAACCAGGGGACTCCGCTGGGACTTTTCTGCTGCCGTGGCTCCAAGAGCTCGGTGCACACGCCGGGACGGACACCCTGCTGCACTTTTCGCCTGCGTCGGCGAACAGCATTGATCTCACCCACGCACACCCCTCCGGTCTGGCTCAGCTGCTCGCTGGTCGTCGTACCCGTCTGTCCACGCTCCTGCGTGACCCCGCCCAGTATGCCGCGGCGATGAAGACGGCGCAGGTGCTGCGCGCGAAGATCTACGAGCTGGGCACCGAACGCGGCATCGACGTCGGATATCTGGCGGCGGGCACCGCTGCCTGGCGCAGTGTCGACGACGACGGCAGGACTGAACCGTTGACCGCCCCCGTGATGTTGACGGCTGTTTCACTGACGGTTCACGCCTCCCAGGACGACTACGAACTGCAACTGACCGAGCACGCCCGGCTCAACCCGGCGCTGGTCAGGCACCTGCGTGGTGTCCAGGGCATCCCACTCGACGCCGAAGCCATCGCACGGCTTGCCTACGGCACGGCCCGCTTCGATCCGCTGCCCGTGCTCGACCGCCTCCGCGCCGTCACCGAGGGCGTCCGTGGAATGGCGATCGAACATCATCTCCTTGTGTCCACGTTCGCGGATCTCGGAGACCTTGCCGACGACGCCGCCATTCGGCCCGAGCACCCGGTCCTGGCCGCCCTGATGGAGGCAGCACGCGACGGACAGACGGCGCCGTCGTCGTCCGCGCCCGCCGACCTCACCGGCCAGGTCACACCGGTTGACGAACGCCACCCCGCTGAAGAAGTGCTCATCCGGGACGCAGACTCAACGCAGCAGGATGTTCTGGACCAGATCGGCCAAGGGCACTCGCTGGTGGTTTC
This sequence comes from Arthrobacter sp. 147(2020), assembly GCF_013116715.1. Taxonomy (NCBI): domain Bacteria; kingdom Bacillati; phylum Actinomycetota; class Actinomycetes; order Micrococcales; family Micrococcaceae; genus Arthrobacter; species Arthrobacter sp. 147(2020). The sequence goes on along the minus strand of NZ_JABFOM010000003.1, from coordinate 79,353 downwards.
CTCGCCGCCGGGATCAGGACAGACCCAAACGGCGTTGAACGCGATCGCAGGTCTCACCGAGCAGGGCAAGAGCGTACTGGTGGTTGCTGAACGCCGCGGAACCCTCAACGAACTGGTGGAGGAGCTCGACACCCTCAACCTGGGGTCCCTGGTGCTGCAGCTGAACGCCAACATCAATGAACAGCAGCTGAAGGATCAGCTGATTCGCGCCATCGTGAGGAACGAGAAGGCTACCCAGCCCGAGCTGGACGGCCTGCATCAGACCCTGGTGGAAAACCGGCATCAGCTGCAGGATCACGTCAAGTCACTGCACAACGTCCGCAGCCGGTGGGGCTGCTCGCCCTACCAGGCGATGCAGTCGCTCGCCGAACTGACAGCGCTGGACCCGGCCCCCGCCACCACCGTCCGGCTGCTCCGCAGCGTGATGGATAGCATCCCTGACCGCGCCGAACTCACCGAGCGCCTTCGCCGGGCTGCCGAGCTCGGCAGCTTCAGCGCGTCAGCCGTCGACAGCCCGTGGTACGGGGCCAAACTGCTGAACCGGAAGGAAACCGAGCGCGCCCACGAGCTAGCCGTTGAACTGGCGCGGGATATCCCACTGCTGCGGGAAAAGGTGCTGCGCGTCGCTGACTATTCGCAGATCCGGCTGGGTGGTTCCTTCACCGAATGGGGCGAGCAGCTGCAGCTTCTCGCGGCTGTCCGCGGAAGCCTGGACAAGTTCACCCCGGACATCTTCGACCGGCCTGTCACCGACCTCATTTCGGCAACAGCGCCCTCGTCGTGGCGCCGGGAACGGGCCATCGAGATGAGCTCGATGACCCGCTCACGGCTCCGCAGGGTTGCCAAGGAATACGTGCGTCCCGGTGTCCACATCGCTGACCTCCACGCATCGCTGCTAGAGGTGCAGCAGCAGCGCACCCTCTGGACCCGGTACGCAACCACTGAACGGCACCCGGCCGTGCCCACCGGACTCGCCGAGATCAACAGCTTCCACCAGAAGATCAGTCTGCAGCTGGACGAGCTCAACCGCGTGCTCGCCACCACGCCTGGCCACATTGACCTGGCAGACATGCCGCTGGACGGCCTCAGTTACCGGCTGGCCGGGCTCGCGAAGGACGAGGAGACGCTCGCGACCCTCCCGGAACGCACCCTCCTGCTCGATGAGATGCGTGAGCACGGATTGGGCGACCTTCTCGACGACCTGGCACACCGCGAGGTAGGTCCGGAACAGGTAGGCTCCGAGCTGGAACTCGCCTGGTGGCAGTCCGCCCTGGACGCCATGATCAGCGGCGACGACTATCTGGCCATGTCCGACGGCGGCAGCCTCCGGCGGTTGGAGGCCGACTACCGCCTGGCTGACAACGCGCACATCGCCTCCGGACCAGGCAGGCTCCGGTTTGCCCTCGCGGAACGGTGGCGGTCAGCCGTCGCCTCCCAGCCCGCCGAATCGGAGAAGCTGCGTGACCTGCTGCGCACCGGCACCCTCGACCTTCCGGGACTGAGCGCCCAGAACGATGAGCTGGTGACCGCGCTCATGCCTGTCTGGGCCGCGAGCCCCCTGATGCTGCCCATGGTCCTGCCAGCAGGTAAGACCTTCGACGCCGTGATCATCCTCGACGCCGAGTCGATCTCCCTGCAGTCGGCCATCCCGGCGATTGCACGCGCCCGCCAGGTCATCGCCTTCGGTGACGACCGCCTGGGCGGGCCCCAGGGTTTCAGCGTCGGCTCTACCGCCGGTGCGACGCCTGAAGCCGACCAGCTGACGAGTGCCTTCTCGGCCCTCGCGACCATTTTCCCGACGGTCGACCTCAGCGTGGTGTATCGGTGCGTCGACAAGGCGCTGACCAGCTTTCTCAGTGACACCTTCTACGAGGGCAGGCTTTCACGTCTGCCCCACGGCTCCGAGATAACTGGGGCCGGTCGCGCGCTCACAGTGGAGTATCTGCCGGACGGCACGGGCATGCCCAGCGCCGACCAGGCTGGCGTGGAGAGTGTCGACGCCGAGGTGGGCCGCGTCGCCGAGCTGGTGTTTGAGCACATCCGCCTCCGGCCCAGCAGCTCGCTGGCCGTTGTCACGGCCAGCGCCCGCCATGCCGGGCGGATTGGGCAAGCTATCCGACAGCGGATGGCCGATCTCCCTTGGTCTGCCGACTTCTTTGCCCCCGGACGGGAATCCTTCCGGGTGGTCCCGGTCGAGCGGGCAGCCGGCATCACGCGCGACTGCGTGATCTTCTCCTTGGGATTCGGCAGGACCCCGCACGGTAGGGCCCTCCACAACTTCGGCCAGCTTTCCGGTCCCGACGGCCGGGGACGCTTCGTTACCGCAATGACCCGGGCACGTCACCGGCTGCACGTGGTGACCTGTTTCCTCCCCACTGACCTCGATCCCGATCGGCTCGAGCACGGTGCCCTCGATTTTTATGGGCTGCTCGAACGCGAACTGGGCGAACCGACCGCCAAGGCAGCACCCGGCGAGGAGTCGTCGGAGAAGGCGCCGAACCCGGATCCGCTGGTCGCTGACCTGGTGAGCCGGCTCCGCGAACGTGGCGCCCACGTCCTCGACCACTACGACGGGGTCCTCGATATCGTAGCGACGGGGAGTTCCCACGCCGTGGCCACTTCTGCGGACCAGGCCCAGGGCGCCCAGATTCCACCGATGGCAATCGAATCGGATGGCACGGAGCGGTACCGGACCATGACCGTCAGGGAACGCAGCAGGCTCCGCCCGCAGCTGCTCGAGCGGATGGGGTGGCGGTACATGCCGCTGTGGACCATCGAAGTTTTCACCGACCCGAATGGATGCGCAGATCTGGTGAGCAACTATCTTGGACTCCCCGCCGTGCCGGAAGGCGGGCGCCGTCCGGTGTCCGGTCCCGCTTCCCGGCTCGGTCGAACGAGCGAAGCAATTGTTGAGGACGCCCGGATGCAGGTCAAGAGGCAGTCAAAGGCCACCTCCGACGACGGTGCTCCGGCCAGCGTTATGCCTGGCGCCACGGGCGCGACATCCCCCGGGGATCTTCTCCCGAAGCATGCTGCCGAAGACGAGGGCAGGTCCTGGGGTGACTCCGAGGATTCGCACGGGGATTGGCTGAAGGACCAGCGCCCTCCGCACTGGGACTGAGGCAGTTCCGCTTACTTCGCTGGCGGTGGGGCGCTCGTAAGCACCAGGTGAACGCTCCCTGAGCTCGATGCTCCGGCAAGGGTGGCGGCGTCGGACGGATCTGCAGCTACCACCACCAGTCCCTCGGTATCCGTGGTGCCGGGCCATCCCGGCGCGGATCCGGCGGCTGACGAACCTGATGTCCAAAGCACGGGTGCGCCCCGGACGAGGACGCTGGTAGTGGCCGGGATCTCGAAGCCATTCCCGGTGCTCAGGACCACATCCACATGCTGCCCGGGGGAGAGCAGTTGCACAGTGGTTTCATCGGCGGGGCGCAAGGGGACCGCGACGGACCCCGGCGGGGAACCGGTAAGCAGCCCGGTGCCCACCAGAAAGGTCTCGGCCAGGACGGAGCCCCGATGCAGGGGAGTGGCCAGTTGTTCCCCGATCACGGCCGCGCTGTCTGTAAACGACTGGAGCGGAATCGCTTCCGGCGGCAGGTCGACAGTGGTGAGGTGGGCAGGGGCGAGGACGGTACCCACTGGGAGATCCTCGGCGGCCGCAACTACCCGGGACAGTGATTGTTCCGGCGGGATGATGGCCTCGACGGTCACTGCCGCGGCAAGGCAGAACAGTACTGCGGCGAGAAACCGGCGATGGCGGAAGGCAAATCGTCGGGCTCCCAGGGTGAACCCGGTACGTCTCCGGGGGCTTTTGCCGTTGACCATTCACCAACGCTACGGAAGCCCCGCACCCAGCGGGAAGGGTGGACCCGGAATGTGGGCAAGTCCTACAGCGAGGGCTGTGTGGAGGACGGGTAAGGCGTGCTGGCGGAGACTAGCTCGCGGCGGCAGTCGTCTTGGGGCTCTCCGAAGGCTTTTTCACTGTCGTCGAGGCATCCTTGCCCGGGGAGCCCGTGGCTGAGCCGGACCCCGTGGTGGACTGCTCGGAGGTGCTGCCCGATGACGGGCTGGTGCTGCTGGTCCCCGGGTCGACTGACTTCTTGCTGTCACGGGAGTCGTTACGGTAGAAACCCGATCCCTTGAACACCACTCCGACGCTGTTGAACTTCTTCCTCAGCGACCCCTCACATTCGGGGCACACAGTGAGTGAACTATCAGAAAAGGCCTGATGGATGTCGAAGGCATGGTCGCAGTCTTTGCAAGCGTATGCGTAGGTTGGCAAAGCAAATCCTCCTGGGCGAGCGTGATTCCTGGGTCTAGATCCCCAACCCGGTTCGGCTGGCACTCTAGGGGTCCGAGTGCTAAGTCTACACTGCCCGATGGGCAGTTTGCGTCGAAGTGGCGGTCGCCTATCCGGCGTCGCGACGGGTGTTGAGAGGGTGATAGGCCGACGGTGTGAAGGTACCGGCCAGCGGCATATCCAGTGGAGTAGTGGCCAGCGAGCCGGCCGGCAACAGCTCGTGGTCATATACGTAGGCGAGGGTCGGTACGTTCGGATCGACTGCCCGCAGTTGTGCGAGAAACCGATCGTAGTAGCCACCCCCCTGGCCGAGCCTGCCACCGTTGTGGTCCACCGCGAGTCCCGGAACCAGCACGAGGGCCACTGCGCGCTCCCCAGCGAGCAGGTCGCTGAAATGCCGGCGTGCCCCCACCGGCTCCAGCACCGGGGCGCGGGGGCTGCGCCGCAGTTCGACCTCCGCCGACCAACTGCACCAGCTGAGTTGGTAAGCGGGCTCGCAGATCGGCACCACCACCTGGTAGCCACGCGCGGTCAGCGATGTCAGGAGTTCACGGGTTCCTGGCTCTGGGTCCACTGACAGGTAGGCGGCGACCAGGCGAGGGCGGGTGGAACCCAACGGAAGCCAGTCCAGGACCTGGTCCCGGAGTCCGACGGCGGCTGCCAACCGCTGCTCCGCGGACATCGCCAGCCGGGCCGCCCGGAAGTGCTGCCGGGCAACATCCTTGCCGGTCGCCGATGAAAGAGGACCCATACCAGCACACTTTACCGAGTCCCACGGGTCCGCCACAGCGATCCGACGATTCCGGTCAACAGTGGGCTTGCATAGAAAGGTCACTGACGTTATGTAGGGTGGTGTCATGACCTCACGAGTGAATAAGGCTGTCATCCCCGCAGCGGGACTTGGCACGCGGTTTCTCCCCGCCACAAAGGCGATGCCCAAGGAAATGCTTCCCGTAGTGGATAAGCCTGCGATCCAGTACGTGGTCGAAGAGGCTGTCAACGCCGGAATGACCGACATTCTGATGATTACCGGTCGAAACAAGCGTTCGCTCGAGGACCACTTTGACCGGGTGCCCTTCATTGAGCAGACCCTCGAAGCGAAGGGCGACCTCGAGAAGCTGGCGGCAGTTCGCCGCCCTTCCGAGCTGGGTGACATCCACTATCTGCGCCAGGGGGATCCAAAGGGACTCGGCCATGCCGTCCTCCGCGCCAAGCTCCACGTCGGGAACGAGCCGTTTGCTGTTCTCCTCGGTGACGATCTCATCGACGAGCGTGACGTCCTCCTGAAGACAATGATCGAGGTACAGGAAAAGACCGGAGGGTCGGTCATCGCGCTGATCGAAGTCGATCCGGATCAGATCAGCGCCTACGGCTGCGCGGATATCTCCGCCATCGACGGTGAAGACTATGTCAGGGTCAGCGAACTGGTGGAGAAGCCGCCGATCGACGAGGCACCCTCCAACCTTGCCGTCATCGGACGTTACGTCCTGCACCCCCGGGTCTTTGATGTGCTGGAAACCACCGGTCCGGGCCGGGGCGGCGAAATCCAGCTTACGGACGCCCTCCAGACGCTCGCGTCAGCAGAGGGCGAAGGGTCGGGCGTGTACGGCGTCGTCTTCCGCGGACGTCGCTACGACACTGGTGACAAGCTCAGCTACATCAAGGCAGTCGTGACCCTGGCCTCAGAGCGTGAGGACCTCGGACCGGACCTGCAGGACTGGTTGAAGAGCTTCACCCAAAACCTGAACGGCTAGCACGGTACCGTGAGCGGGCAGTTCGCCTGGCCGGTGACCCTTGAAACTGACACGCTCATCCTGAGGCCGGTTCGCCTGCGTGATCGGAAGGAGTGGTCAGCTGTTCGGGAGCGAAACGCCGAATGGCTGGCGCCCTGGGAGGCATCCAACCCCGCGCCGGGTGGATACCTGCCCAGCTACCCCGAGATGGTCCGATCGCTGCGGAAGCAGGCGCGGGCGGCTACCGGCCTGCCCTTCCTGATTACCGAGCGCACCGGGCACCTCCGGGACCCTGCGATTGTCGGTCAGCTGACGGTGTCAACGATCGTCTGGGGTTCGGCGATGACGGCGACGCTTGGGTACTGGGTGGATCGTGACCGTGCGGGGCAGGGTATTGCGCCCACCGCCGTCGCGTTGGTGACCGACTACTGCTTCGACCGTCTCGGTTTGCACCGGATGGAGATCAATATCCGTCCCGAGAACGCAGCCAGCCTGCGGGTCGTAGAGAAACTCGGTTTCCGGGACGAGGGACTCCGCAAGAGCTACCTTCACATCGCAGGGGAGTGGGCGGACCATCGCAGCTTCGCCCTCACCCAGGATGAGGTACCCGGCGGGCTGCTGGCCCGCTGGCAGGCGCAGCGCCAACCGGGTCGGGGCATTCGCCAACCCGGAGGCGACACACCGCCGTCAATACACTCGTGACGAGGGTGTACGACCTACCGTTTTAGACGTGGACTTCTCTATGAACAGCTCGGTGGTGCTTGTCGCGATCGTTGGTCTCTGGCTGATCTGGGTTGCCCCCTACGTACTGCGTATCCGCAGGCCAGCCCTGCTGGTCGAAACGGCCGAAACGTCAGCCCTTATCCCACCCGCAACAGCCGAGAGCAACGTCTCTCAGGGGAGCATCATGGAAATGTCAGGTCACACTAACGACGCCGCCACGCCACGGCCTGCAGGGTCGTCCCCGCGATCCGCATCGAGCCAGCAACGGTTCGTGATCCGACCCGCCCGCACCGCGATTGCCGCGACCGGCGCGCTGGCACTGCTCGCGGCAATTGTTTGTCTTCCCCTGGCCATCCTCGCCGTTGTTCCCGCACTGTTACCCCCGGCCGCGTTCGTCCTCTTCCTGCTTGCAGTGGCTGGCCTCCGGGTGCTGGCGGTCCGGGACCGCCGCCGTCGGGTCAATGCGGCCTTCGCCGAGGCAATGTACGCGCCCGCCGCGACAACCCAGCCCGCACCACTTGCTCTCCATGCTCCCCGCCGGGAGACCAGTCTGTTCGACGCCGAAACCTCCCGCAGCCTCACTGGAGAAAACTCAGTGGCCGAGGAGCATCGGCCAGCCGCAGCGGCGCCCCTGACCGCTACCGAGCTGCGTCAGGCGGCTCTTGCAGTAGCCACAGGTGCGGATTCAGGTACAGCGGGCGAGGAGGGTGCTCCCCTCGACCCGGCAGTCTCCGGCGGATCCACCCCCGCAGCCCACGCGGGCGGCGACACCTGGGAGCCGGTTGAGGTACCCAAACCCATGTACGTTGCGGCTGCCAAGGCCGAGCGGCAAGCACCGGCTCCGCTTGAGCTTCCCGATGCGCCCAAAGCCCAGGCCAGGACCAGCCTGAAACAGGGTGCTGTCCCGCCAGTCGTCGAGAACACCGAGCAGACAACAGCCGACAACGCCACCACAGCACCGCCGACCGGCAGGTTGAACCTGGATGACGTCCTGCAGCGTCGCCGGGCCTAACCCCTCAACGCCTGAGCCGGGAGGGGAAACCGCCCAGCTGCGCCTGCTGGAAGGGGACGGCGCGGCCGAACCCTTGCGGCTCGCACTTCAAACGCTGGGCTGGCGTCCGTCCACCTGGTCGCTCGTCCAGGTGCATCACCGCCCCGGTGCGGGCGCCACCGGTATCTATCAGGTGGACGTCGTAGCCGGTGATGACCAGGTCACCACCGAATTCCTGTGCATCAGCACGGCGGCCCTGACGGCGCCCGCGGAGGGTACCGTCCAGCTGACAGGTGCCGACGGCCTGGCCTTGACCGTGTGGCGTCATCCACATGACCCGCTGCTGCCGGGTCTGGCCTGGGCCTGTGATGCGGCGAAGGTGGGCGCAGCCCTCTTTGAACCTTTGCCGGACAGAAGGAGCGCGGTTGTGCTGCCGGAACTGGCGACCGTCAGCTATCGACCGCTCCGGCGGGCAGTGCTGACCGCCGATCATCTCGGGGAACGCCGGTACCTCAAGGTGTTGCGTCACGGGCAGGCAGGCCGCCTCGCCGAACGCCACCGCCTGCTCACCAGCGCCGGGATTCCAGCCCCCGAACTGATCGAGGTGCCAGCCCCGGACGTGCTGGCCATGCATCGAGCTCCTGGGACGCCTCTTGCCGAACGGTTGATGCGCGACGGGGCACGGTCGATCCAACCACACGCTCTGATCAACCTGCTGCAGAATCTCCCGCCTGAGTCGATGAGGTTACCGGAGCGCCCGGCGTGGGCTGCGCGCGTGCGCGACTACGCCATGGGAGCAGCAGCCGTCCTACCAGAGGAGCAGGCGCGGATCACAGCGCTGACGAACAAGGTGCATCATCTCGTCTCGACGGTCGACGCCGGTCCGAAGGTTCCCTCCCACGGCGATTTCTATGAAGCGAACCTGCTGGTCACGGGCGAGAGCATCTCAGGACTCCTCGATGTTGACGCACTCGGTCCCGGCCACCTGGTGGACGACCTCGCCTGTTTCATCGGCCATCTGGCGGTCCTGCCGTCCCTGGACAGCCGCTACATTCACGTCCCGGCAGCGCTGGACCGGTTCCTGGCGGCATTTGACCACGTTGTCGACCCCTCTGCGCTCCGTGGACGCGCGGCCGGCGTCGCCCTGACACTGGTGGCAGGGGCAAAGCACCGGGCATCGCCTGCAAGCCCTGACGCCTGGCACGCTGATGCGCTCAGGCGGCTGGCGATCGCTGAGTCGTTGGCCGACGCTGCGCTGGCCCGCCGCAGCTAACCGAAGATGAGAGGTCTCTCATCTTCGGTTCCTCTTTGTCTCACATTCGCCGTGCACAGTTGAACTCATAGCCCACACCGCTGATCGGGAAAGGAACCCACCGTGCACAAGCGAAACATCTGGATCGCCACCGGCTCTCTGAGTGTGATGGCACTGGGTCTGGGCGTCGCCGTTGCCGACAGCACCCACGACCCCCGGGATCTGGGCTCGAGCATCAACAGGTCCAGCGATAACGGTGCCACCGGCACTGACGGAGGCAGCACCGGGGGCGGAGCGGACAGTCCCGACGGCTCAGGCAACGACTCCACCCTCAACGGGGACCAGGTCGGTGACGACGGCGGTTCGGCTGATACCCGCAGCCCATCGCCAACCCCTGAGCCCCGGAGCGAGGAGCCCATAGCGCCGACCGCGGCAAGTGCTCCCTCCGCGGTGACACCCGCCGCACCGGCACCCACCCTCGAACCCGCGCCAGCGCCTGCACCAGCTCCGGCGCCAGCCCCCGCTCCAGTGGTGGTCCCGGCGCCAGCGCCCGTCCCGTCACCGGTTGGGCCAGTGGACTCCGGCTATTCGGTACCCAGCGCGGTGTCCGCACCGAGCGCCGCCAGCGGCGGCTGACAGATTCGGGTGTTGGTTCCGTCCAGGGACCGATCCAACACCTCAGGCCGGGATTCCGGAGTGTCCCCCCAGCATTCCGGATTCCCACCCCTCCGGCCCTTTCGAGAGCGGCGCCGGAGGTTTGGCGGCGGTGGCACCCCTCGTGTCGGGTGCCATCGCCGCTCCCGACAGACGTTCAGGGCTCGTCAGAAGAGAGCCTGTACCCCATGCCGCGGACGGTAGTGAACCGGCCGGCTCCGAGCTTGTTGCGCAGATAGCGCACGTAGACATCCACCACATTGGAGCCCGGGTCGAAATCGTAGCCCCACACCCGGGAGAGGAGTTGTTCGCGGCTCAGCACCTGGCCGGGATTTCTCAGAAAAGCCTCGGCCAGCGCGAATTCGCGGGCCGACAAATCCACTTCCTTGCCGTTAACCGCCGCCCGGCGTGTTCTCAGGTCGAGCTGCAGATTCTGGTGGGTCAGGACCGAGCTGTCGGCGGTGGGGGTGTCCTGTCGGAGCCGGAGCCGGACGCGGGCCAGGAGCTCCTCGAACCGGAATGGCTTGGCCATGTAGTCGTCAGCCCCACCCTCCAGGCCGGCCACCGTATCGTCGATGGAACTTCTGGCGGACAGGATGATGACGGGCGTCGTGTTCCTGGACTCCCGTAGGCGTCGCAGAACAGTGAACCCATCCTGGTCGGGCAACCCGAGGTCAAGCACGATCAGCTCAAAGTCACCGGTCTGGGCCAGATGATACCCGTCCCTCCCATTGTCGGCGACGGTCGGGACGTACCCTGCAGACCGCAGTCCCTTGGCGACAAAGGAACTGATGCGGTCCTCGTCCTCGACGATTAGGATCTGGCTCAATCTTGTACTTCCTCTGATGTGTCAGCTGCGCGCTCCTCGAGCGGCAGCACCATGGTGAATGTTGACCCTCGACCGAGAGCTGAGGCCAGGTGAACCCTACCCCCGTGGGCGCTGACGATCGCATTGACAATGGTCAGGCCAAGGCCTGAGCCTTCTGTGCGGCGCCCATGAGCGCCGCGGGCGAACCTGTCGAAGATGCGCGCCTGGTCCTCGCCGGGCACCCCAATACCTTCGTCGCGGACCCACAGCAGCAAGCCCCCGGGGTCCAGGCGGGAGCCCACCGCGATGGTCGAGCCGTCGTCGGAGAACTTGACGGCATTGACCACCAGTTGCAGCCAGGCCTGGGTGATCCGGCGGGGATCCAGCAAGCACGAGGCCTCTGCCCGAGCGTCAATGGTCCAGCGCCGGGAACCGAGGGGACGTGACTTGTCCAGCACATCATCGGTCAGACGGCCCACGTCGACCGTTTCGGGCCGCACAAACCCGGGCCGGGTGATTCCGGCGAGGGTCACCAAATCATCAACGAGGAGCCGCATCCGGTCCAGTTCGTCGAGGGCAATGCCACGCACGGCGGTGACATCGGCAGGGTCCGCCGAATCCTGAAGCTCAAGGTGCCCCTGCACAATGGTGATGGGTGTGCGCAGTTCATGCCCGACGTCGTCGAGCAGTTGGCGTTGGGAGGTGAAGGATCCCTCCAGCCGTTCAAGCATCGCGTTGACAGTGCGGGTGAGGTCCGACAGGTCGTCATTCCCGGAGACCGGGATCCGCTCGGAGAGGTCGGAGTCCCCAATGTGTTGGGCGGTGTCCCGCAGCAGACGGATCGGCGCAAGGAGATTGCCCACCAGCAGCCAGCCGACCACACCGATGAAGACCAGTGTCCCGAAGCTGATCAGGGCGAACGCGGCAAAGGTCTGGTTGAGCTGTCCATGTTCGGCGCGAGCGTCGTAGGCGAGCACGTACTGGGTAGGGCTGCTGTCGGCGGCCAGTTGCACTGGGACAACCAGCGCACGATAGGTGGTCTCGGCCGTGGCGATACTCGAAATGCTGACCCGGCTGGGGTCGGCTTGCGTGGCCACGTATTCGACCAGCTCCGCATCTTCCTCCAGGCGCAGTTGCACCGCCGGATTGGCTAGCAGGACAGCCTCGCCATCGCGCATGCCCAGCATTCCCTCGTTGGGCGCCGGGAGGGTGCGTTGCATGGCAACGAAAATCAGTTCCTGGGCTTCGGTAAAGTCCTCACGGGTTGTCGGGTCAATACCCGTGTCGAGGAGAGACTCGAACTCCAAAAAGTGTCGTTCCAGCGAGTTGTCCATGTCCGAGTTGATGTCGCTGCGCTGCAGCGCATAGGCCGCTGATCCGGCAACCAGCAGCCCCAACGCTGACAGCGCGAGAACAGCCCCGAGCACCCGGGTCCGGACGGTCCAGTTCCCACGCAACGCGGTGGACAGCCGCCGCCAGGTCGACCGCCGCTTCCCTGCGGGACCCGGAGCTGGTTCATCAGCTGGCCGGGGTGGATTCGCGACGGCGGGATTCACCTGCGGTATAGCCGCAGGCCTGGGAGGGGAGCGGGTTGGCCGGGTGTGGGGCGCACCGTCCGGCCTGCTGGAGTGGGTGGAACGCAGTACTTCGGTGGTGGGGCTGCCCTGCGGCCTAATCATCCCCATCGTCCCCAAAGTCGCTGTCGTCGTCCCCAAAGTGGGTGTCGTCGTCTCCAAAGTCGTCGTCGTTGTCTTCAAAGTCACCGTCGTCGCCGCCGCCCCCGCCAGGGCCGGAGTTGTCATCAGTGTCTCCCGGGATCGGCGCTGGGGGAGGCACCACCTCGACCGGTTGCCCGGTCGGCTCGGTAGTGGGATCCGGGGAGGGTGTTTCGGGCGGCGGCGTGGGTAGCGGGGTGGACGGTGCGGATCCTGGGGTGGACGGGGTGGATCCCGGCGTCTGAGTCACGGTTTCCGTGAACGAGGACCCCAGGTCAGCAGGCACGGGATCGGCCAACGACCCGACAATCCCGATCGCCGCTACAACAACTCCGCCCGCGCACGCCACACCCACCACCCAGGTATGGAGCTCCGAAGACATCATGGGTTAAGTATCCCGACAAAAGATGAGATGCACATGAGAGTCCGTCAGATCATTGTTCGTCGGCGAGGGTCCGCAACAGTGGTTCGGTCCGGTAGGGAATGTGTTCGTGAAGGGCGAGGACCGTTTCAGTGCGAATGACGCCCTTGATCCTCAGAATCGACCGGAGGGCCGACTGGAGGTGATGGGTGTCCTTGGCCGTCACACGGCACCAGACATCCCCCCGACCGGAGATCTCGTGGACCTCCAGTACCTGGTGGAGACGGCGTAGGCCCGAGATCACTCCGTCCAGCTCGCGGTGCGATACCTCGATAGTCACGAATGCCGCGACGTCGTAGCTGAGGGCCTCCAGATCAAGCTCTCGCCCACTGGCGCGCAGGGTGCCGGACCGGAGCAGCCGCCGAATCCGCGATTGCGCGGTGTTGCGTGCCACCCCAAGATGGTCGCTCAGCTCACCGATCTGGGCTCGGGGGTCTCGGACCAGCTCCAGGAGAAGACGGATATCGACAAGGTCCAATTTGCTCACGACGTGCACTTCCAGTCAGTTGGATAGCTCAAAACTGATGATTTCGATCAAGTCTAACGACAGATATGTTCCCAATACTCCTCCAGCCCGGAGAATAAGGGGGATATCTGCTGTTGTGTTCTACCGTATGGAGAAGTCGTGAGCGTGCTGAGCGAGCTGCGGATGAAGCCGCCGGAGAGGGCGCGCTGGGCCTGGGATGCGTCGGTAAGGGCCAGACTGGTCCTCGCTGCCGTGGTTATTTCCACCCTGCTCATTGGTGCCAATCTGGCGACGCCGCTGTATCCGCTGTTGCAGGCGGAGCTGGGTATTACTTCCTTCGAGGTCACCGTTGCCTTCTCCGCCTATGTGGTGACGCTGGTAGTGGGCCTGCTGATGGTGGGGCACTGGTCGGATCACGTCGGCAGGCGTGCCGCGCTCGTCCTGGCCATTGTCATCGGGTTTGCCGGTGCCGGAGTATTTGGCGCGGCATCATCGTTGCCCATGCTGGTGCTTGGTCGCTGCCTCCAGGGAGCATCTGTCGCTCTCGCGACAGGGGCCAGTTCCGCGGCACTGCGCGATCTCCTGCCACACCGGCCCGACTGGGCCTCTCGATTCACACTCCTGGCGTCGGCAGGAGGGGTTGCGGCCGGCCCGGTCATCGGCGGGCTGCTGTCCCTCTTGCCGGATCCCACCCGGACGCCCTTCGCGCTGTACTCACTGGTTCTTGTTGGTTTGCTCCTGCCCCTGCTGACCTTGAAGGCCCGGCCGGCAATCCGTGCCGCCGACACTACCTCCCCTTTCAAGGCACTCAGGCCCCGGCGGCCCGTTGTCTCGCGTGCCGCCGGGCGTGCCTTCTGGAATGCATCGGCCGTAGGGTTTCTGAGCTTTGCGGTCTTCGGCTTCACTCTCAGCCTTGCCCCGACCTACTTCGCCTCACTGGCCGGTACTGACTACCGCCCCCTGATCGGCCTCCTCGCAGCCCTGGTTCTCGGATCGTCGGCGCTCAGCCAGTTGATGCGGGTGCGGGGTAGGCATGTCGTCACCATCGGCCTGACCGCCCTGGGTCTTGGCGTGGCACTGATTCCGGTTGCAGGGATGCTGGACAGCGTCATCCTACTGGTGCTGGCCTGCCTCCTGGCTGGTGCCGGCCAGGGAATCGCGTTCCGCACTGTCTTCAACGAGGTCGCACTGAAGGTCGAGCCGTCCCAGCATTCCCAGATCATCAGCACCCTCTATGTGTTGACCTATCTGGGCAGCGCCGCCCCGGTGGTGGGATTGGGTGCTGCTGTGCATCTGTGGGGACTGGATCGCTCAGTCACGGGATTCGCGGCAGTGATAGCGCTCGCCAGTGTCCTGCTGGCTGCCGGTAGCCTCCGCCGATCGCTCAAGTCACGGCTGGTGGACTGATCGCACCGGCGTGCCCTCTAAATACGCAAAGATTTATTTGCAAAGAAATGCTTGCAAAGAAACCTTTGTACTTTTATCATTGAAGTATGAATCTTCGCGATGAGCCAACGGACCGTTCAGATGACCGCACCCTTGATCTGGCCGGGCTCAAAGCACTGTCCCATCCGCTGAGAATCCAGCTCCTGGAACAGTTGTCGCAACTCGGTCCGCAGACAGCGAGTTCGCTCGCAGCCAGTCTCGGGGAATCCAGCGGTGCCACCAGCTATCACCTACGCCAGCTCGCCAAGCATTCGCTGGTTCGGGAGGTCGAGGGACGGGGGTCCGCCCGGGAGCGGTGGTGGGAACGGCCCCCGGGGGCACTCACCCTCTTCTCCAAGGATCTAGCCGCCGATCCAGCGGCTTTGCACGCCTCGAAGATTGTGAACCGGGAAATCGAACACCACCGAGCCGTCCTCCTGCAGGACTTCATGGAGCAGGGGTACGAGTTTCTTCCGGAGAACTGGTTCAACGGGTCAGTCATCGCCACCATGAACGCCCGCCTGACAGCCGAACAACTCGCCGAAGTCACCGAGGAGATGCTCGGCCATGCCAGGGCGCTGCTCGAAAAATACCGCGTCAGCGGCACCACCGATCCGAACGCCCGCGCCGTGCAAATGCACTTCAACGCGTTCCCGATCCTGCAGGGGCAGTTCGACACCCCCGTGCAACGGGATAACCCCTCCTGATCCGCAACGAAGAATCAGAAAGATGTAGCCATGACCACCACTTTTGTTACCTCTGCGCCCTCAATCCGACCCACAGGCTTCGAAGCCCTCTTGATCCGCGTCGGCCACCGCTTGATCTCCACGGGAGAGCGGATGGCCGTCAACCATGCCCGTCACAGCGAAGCGGTGGTGGCCCACGATGAGCGCCGTCGGGATCTCTCGGCACGGCACCACTCAGGACTGCTGCCCTAGGTCTGCCCATGGCTGCGGAGGTTCCTCGTCAGCTGGAGCCAGGGAGCACTCCAGAGTTACCGGGCAGATGGTTGAACACCAGCGTTGTCTCGGTATGGCCTACCACCGGATCCGTCGTCAAATGATCGAGTACCCAGTCCCTGAGGACCTCGGTGCTGGGGACCGCCAGATGCAGCAGGTAATCCACCGATCCCGCCACATGGAAAGTGGACACCACCTCGGGCAGTAGAGGGACCCGGGCGGTGAACCGGTCGATCTCCTCCCGGTTGTGGCCCTTGAGCTGTACCGACACCATCGCCTGCACCGCCCGGCCGACCGATGCAAAGTCGAGCTGGGCGTGGTAGCCGCTGATGATCCCACGTTCCACCAGCTGCCTGGTCCTCAAGAGGGCGGTCGAGGGTGCGACCCCGATGCGCTCGGCCAGCTGGGCGTTGGTAACCCGCGCATCAGCCACCAACTCGCGCAGGATCAATCGGTCGGTGTGGTCAAGCGCCATCGGCTCCCTGGATCGTGCGGGGGTTCCTGATGGTTCGGGTGCGGCATCGTGAGCCATGGGCAAGCCACTTCCTGATGAACTACTGCGGTTGTCTCAAGCCTAGCCCTCACGAGTCGTCCGCGTTCAGTGCCGTGGTGCAGTTGCTGATCAAACGGTCGAGCTGGTGGCGCAGGACGGCGTCGTCGACCCCGTGGTCGACGGCGTCCAGCGCCGCTTCGAGTCCGTGCCAGGCGGCATCAGTCAGTCGCCTGCCCGTAATCGTCAGGTTGACCACGTTCGCACGGGAATCCGAGG
This sequence comes from Arthrobacter sp. 147(2020), assembly GCF_013116715.1. Classification (NCBI taxonomy): domain Bacteria; kingdom Bacillati; phylum Actinomycetota; class Actinomycetes; order Micrococcales; family Micrococcaceae; genus Arthrobacter; species Arthrobacter sp. 147(2020). Next base: position 63,134 of record NZ_JABFOM010000003.1, on the reverse strand, counting down.
CGCTGATCGTGACATCCACCAGCCCGAGCCCCGTCAACTGCTGGATCCGCTGGGTGACTGACGCCCTGCTCACGTCCAGCGACTGGGCTATTTTTTGCTGGGAGGAGGGCCCGGCAATCCGTACGGCTAGCAGCACCAGGAACGGGGCGTAGTGGATGCCGTGGCGGGTGAGGAGATACTCATCCGAGACGCGGTTCACCAGGGAGGTTGCGCGGTGCAGCTTGAACACCGTCGACTGTCGAAGATCCATACTGTTAAGTTGTTAACGTTTCGGGGTGCAGGTCAAGTATGTCGCTGAGCGATTCCTCAAGATCTGGCAGACTTGCCGCCATGAGCGCTGAATGGGACACACGGGTCGGGGCCTATGGCCTGATCATCAACGAGTCAAAGATTCTGCTGGCACATTGGAACGAGGCTGGCTCCACGGGATGGACCCTGCCGGGCGGGGGACTCGAGCTGGGAGAGGACGCGCCCACCGCAGCCGTCCGCGAGATCGAAGAGGAAACGGGATACACGGCGCTGCTGGACGACCTTCTCGGTGTCGATAGCTTGCACATCCCCGGCTCCTCGCGGCACAACGGGTCGGGTCGGCCGATGCATGCCCTGCGGATTGTCTACCGTGCGCACACCACTGGCGGAGTGCTTCGTCATGAGGCTGACGGATCCACCGACCGGGCTGCCTGGGTGGATCTCGCCGATCTTCCGACCCTGAACCGGGTGGAACTGGTCGATATCGCCCTGACGATGGCCAACAGGGAATGAGGGCTGCCGATGGACGAACTGCAGCACTATGGCCTGACCGACCGGATTAGCTCGCTCTTCGGAGCTGCCTTCCCGGATCGGCAGTGCAAACCGGGGCGCGTGGTCAGGGTTGACCGCAGCCGGATGCTGGTCGCGACGGCGCGTGGCATTGAAAAGCATGACGCACGCCCCGACGTCGCTACCGGTGACTGGGTGGCGCTGACGGGTGCTGACTCGACGCACTCAGCGATCGTGGGGGTCATGCCCCGGTACTCGGTCCTGCAGCGCAAGAAGGCTCATGATCCACTCGCTGAGGTCCAGGTTCTTGCGGCGAACGTCGACCTGGTGGGCGTGGTGGTCCCCCTTGATCGGCCCATCTCGTCCAACCGTCTGGAGCGCACCCTGGTGGCTGCCTGGGATTCGGGTGCTGTCCCGCTAGTCATTCTTACCAAGGCAGACCTGAGCAACCGGTTCGATGAGGTGGTTGCGCAGACCGTCGAACGGGCCGGAGCCGCTGAGGTGCTCACCACCTCAGCGGATACCGGCGACGGCCTGGACGAGGTGCTGGCGCGTTTTCGTCCCGGCGCCACAGTCGTGCTGCTCGGTCCCTCCGGAGCGGGGAAATCCAGCTTGGTGAACGCACTGGTCGGCACGGCGGTACAGGACACCGGGGCGGTGCGGGCTGGCGATGGGAGAGGGAAACACACCACGACGTCGAGGGAACTGATTCCCCTGCCGGGAGGCGCGGTGCTAATGGACACGCCAGGGGTGCGTGGGTTTGCCCTGTGGGACGCCGCGGACGGCCTGGATGAAGTGTTCGGTGACATTGAGGAACTCTTCGCCCACTGCCGATTCACCGACTGCCGCCATGGACCGGAACCCGGGTGTGCTGTCCAGGCGGCCCTCGCCAGTGGGGCGCTCGAGGAGCGGCGCTGGCTGAGCTACCAGAAAATGGCGGAGGAGCTGGAACATCTTCACCGGCGCCAAACCGACGTCAGCCGGATCCGGGATCGCGGATCTCACCATCAGGCCAGAGAGTCCGCGATGGCGAAGGACCACCGCAATCGGTTCCGTAAAACGTAACCTCACAGGTGGCAGGGCAGCCAATCACGTGTCCCACGGTGCCTCTGTGGCATCCTGTGTAAATGGCAGAATTCAAGCAGTCGACTAAGCTCCACAACGTTCTCTACGACATTAGGGGGCCGCTGCTCGATCATGCCAAGTTCATGGAGGCGGAGGGACACCGGATCCTGAAGCTCAACATCGGGAATCCGGCGCCATTCGGGTTCGAGGCCCCGGAAGCCATCCTGGTCGATATGATCCGCCACCTCCCGAAAGCGCAGGGCTACAGCGATTCCCGGGGCATCTTCTCCGCCCGGACCGCTGTGGTGCAGTACTACCAAAGCCACGGCCTCACCCACATGGACGTCGACGACGTCTACCTGGGGAACGGGGTCAGCGAACTGATCACCCTCTCGCTGCAGGCGCTGCTCAATAACGGCGACGAGATCCTGGTGCCCACCCCCGACTATCCCCTCTGGACTGCCTCAGTGAGTTTGGCCGGGGGGACCGCGGTGCACTACCTCTGCGACGAGGAGAATCACTGGTGGCCCGATCTGGAAGACCTGGCCTCCAAGATCACCAGCCGCACCAAGGGGATTGTGCTGATCAATCCCAACAACCCAACCGGTGCCGTTTACCCCCGGTCGATCATCGAGGGCATGGTGAAGCTGGCGCGTGAGCACGGTCTTATCATCTTCGCCGACGAGATCTACGAGAAGATCCTGTACGACGACGCCGTCCACATCAACGCGGCCACCGTCACCGGCGACGACGTCCTGTGCCTGACCTTCAGTGGCTTGTCGAAGGCCTACCGGATTGCCGGATTCCGAAGTGGGTGGATGGCGGTCACCGGGCCCAAGCACCAGGCTGCCGATTACATTGAGGGCATCAACCTCCTCGCGAATATGAGGCTGTGTGCCAACGTGCCGGCACAGCATGCGATCCAGACGGCACTCGGTGGCCACCAGAGCATCAATGACCTCATCCTGCCCGGGGGCCGGCTGAGGCAGCAGCGGGACAAGGCCTACCAGCTGTTGAACGAGATACCCGGGGTCAGCTGTGAACTCGCCCAGGGAGCCCTCTACCTGTTCCCGAGGCTGGACCCTGAGGTGTACCCGATCAAGGACGACGAGCAGTTTGCCCTCGACCTGCTCAAACAGCAGAAGATCCTGATTTCCCATGGCCGGGCCTTCAACTGGATCAACCCTGACCACTTCCGCATGGTGACCCTGCCCAATGTTGACGATCTTGAGGACGCCATTGGCCGGCTGGCCGAGTTCCTGAGTACCTACAAGCCCTAGTCCGTCTTCGAAAGGATCACGATGCCGTCAGCGCCCGCGTTCAAGACAAGCCCCACCCAAGGCCTTCTGGCGGGGCCGGATGTGGACCTGGCTTCGATCCGGCCGCGCTCCACCCCGGGGTTTTCAGGTGGCAAGAAGAAGGGCAAAGCCAAACTCGCTGAGGGGAACGCCCAGCTTTCGGACCTGCAGGAAAAACTGTTCGCCGAGAGCAGGTTCGGCAGCGAGATCTCCCTGCTGGTGGTTCTGCAGGCGATGGACACGGCGGGCAAAGGCGGGATCGTCCGCCATGTGGTGGGGGCCGTAGATCCGCAGGGCGTGAAGCACTATGCCTTCAAGGCTCCCACCCGCGCCGAGAAGCGCCATGACTTCCTGTGGCGTGTCAGGAAACAGCTTCCTGGGCCGGGGATCATCGGCGTTTTCGACCGGTCTCACTATGAGGACGTGCTGATCCAGCGGGTCCGCGGGATAGCGGAGCCCGCAACGATTGAGGAGCGGTACGGCATCATCCGCGACTTCGAGGCCGGGCTGACGGAGAGCGGCACCCGCATCATCAAGGTGATGCTTCATATCAGCCCGGAGGAACAGAAGGAACGCCTGACGGAGCGGCTGAAACGCAAGGACAAGCACTGGAAGTACAACACCGGTGACCTTGACGAGCGTCAGCTGTGGGATGAGTACCAGGCGGCCTACCAGATAGCCATCGAGCGGACGGCTACCCCCGACGCCCCGTGGTACGTGGTCCCCGCGGACCGCAAGTGGTATGCCCGTATTGCGGTGCAGCAGTTGATCATCGATGCGCTGCAGGACATGCAGCTGAGCTGGCCGCGCGCCGATTTCGACGTCGCGGCAGAGAAGGCACGGCTGGCGAATTCCTGACCCGGTTCCGCCCGGCGGTCAGCTAGGCAGCGCCACGCCGTGGTTCAGCGTTGTCCGGTGATATGCCGGTTTAGCCCGACTGTTCAGCCTTGTCCCGCGCCGCGGCGAGACGCTTCTTGGCGCCTTCGAGCCAGGATTCGCAGTGATCAGCCAGGGCCTCACCGCGCTCCCACAGGGCGAGCGAGCGCTCCAGCGTCACCCCGCCGGCCTCGAGCTGGCTGACGACGGCGACGAGTTGCTCCCGGGCCTGCTCGTAGGACAGGGAACTGACATCTGCATCCGGTCCGGTCTCACCGGTCGATGGCGCTGTGGGTTGGCTCATGGGATGTCCTTCGGTTCGGTGGAGGGAGATACGTGGCTGGGGGCGAGCGCTGACGCGGCCAGGTCGCCGCGCGCCAACCGGATTTTAAGCAGAGTCCCAGCGGTGACGGTTGCAGCATCACGGGCGACGGACCCGTCAGCCAGTTGGACCACCGCATACCCGCGGTCAAGGGTGTTCTGCGGCGACAGTGCTCTCACCTGTGACCGTAGGTGGTGCACCCGGTCGATGTCGCGGGCCACTGCCGAGGTGACAGCCTGGCGTGCCCGTCCACGCCACCGTTCGACGTCCTCCACCCGCACTGACACCATGCCCTCGGGCTGGGCCAGGACCGGGCGGGATCGCAGATGGGTGAGACGCTCCGTTTCCCTGGACACCAGTGTGTCGATGGCGCGTGACAACTGTGCGCGCGACTGGCGGATCCGCTGAAACTCCTCGGCGACGTCGGGAACCACACGCTTCGCGGCATCGGTGGGGGTGGAAGCCCGCAGATCAGCGACTTCATCGATCAGTGGACGGTCGGCCTCATGACCGATCGCGCTGACAACCGGGGTACGGGTGGCAGCGACGGCCCTGACCATCTCCTCGCTGCTGAACGGCAGGAGGTCTTCCAATGACCCGCCGCCGCGGGTGATGATGATGACGTCGACGCTGGGGTGGGCATCGAGCTCTGCCAGAGCAGCGGTCACCTGGCCCACACACCCCACCCCCTGGACGGCGACTTCGCGGATTTCGAACTCCACGGCGGGCCAGCGAAGACTGGCATTGCGCAGGACGTCCTTCATGGCATCCGATCCACGACCGGTGATCAGGCCAATCCGGTGGGGCAGCAGCGGCAGGGGCTTGCGCAGCCGCGCGGCGAACAGGCCCTCCGCTGCCAGCAACTGGCGAAGGCGTTCAATTCTGGCCAGCAGGTCGCCCAGTCCCACCTGCCGGATCTGCCAGGTCTGCATGGACAACCGTCCGGTCTTCAACCAGAAATCGGGCTTGAGTTGCGCCACCACGCGCGAACCGTGCTCGAGGGGAAGCTCCAGCCGGGACAGCACATTGCCCCGGATGGTCAGGGGCAGCGACACCTCTGCGTCGACATCCCGCAGCGTCACGAAACACATGTTTGACCGGCGGTTGACCTCGATCACCTGTCCCTCCACCCACGCAGCGGGGGCCCGCTCAAGGTGGGCCTTGAGTTTCTCGGACAGAAGATGGAGGGGCCACGGGCGATCGGCGGTGGTCTCGGCGGCCGTGGCGGGCAACGTCGTCGGCCCGCCTTGCCTGGCGTCAACCAGCGGAGGCGTCCCGGTTGGCGCACCCGCAGCGAAGTTTGGCGGCTGCGCCGCTCCTTCGTTCTTCATTAGTTGACACTCCCAACGCTCGTGGCGGGAACAGGCGGTAGACCTTCCACACGCACACCTGTTCCCCTAATGTCTATCAGCTTGCACCCCCTCTGGGTGTCCACGCCGGGTAGGTGTGGAGGAATAGTGGTGTAGGAAGTGCATAATCGATACTTCTGCCACTACAAGCCAGGGACGACACATGCGGACAGTCGGTGCAGCACTCTTGGTGCTGATCGCGGTGGTACTTGCGGGCGTCGCCCTGCCGGGTGCCTGGATCGAACGGAACCTCGTGCAGGCTGACGGTTTTGTTGAACTCGCCGGGCCGCTCGGCGCTGATCCCGAGTTCCAGGCCCAGCTGACGGACGCTCTCGCCGCTGGGGCGACCACGGCCACCGAGCTTCCGCCAGCGCTCGCGGACATCATCGAGCCCTTGATCGCTGATGCGGCAGCCACCGTCGCCGCCCTGCCGGGGTACCCCGCGGCCTGGGACGATACGCTGCGCCGCTCCCATAAGCTGAGCTTTCCGACCGAGGTGAATCTGGGCACCGGGGTGGAGTCGCCCCAACCCCTCAGGCTCGATCTGACCCCCGTGGTGTCACTTGCGCTCCAGGAGGTCGGCTCGGGAATCGGTATTGAGGTTCCGGAACCCGCTGAGACCTTGATCGAGATCGGTCCGGCAGAGCAACAGGCGTCTCTGGGGCAGTTGGCAGCCGTCTCTGGTCTGTGGCCCGTCCTGCTGATCGCAGCCGGGATTAGCGCACTGCTTGCCATGGTCGTTGCCCGGCGGCGTGGCACGACGCTGGCACTGCTCGGCGTGGGGATCGCTGTCGTCGGCGGGCTCTACTGGCTGGCCTCCGGCGCAGCGCCGGGAGCCGTCGAACAGTTGCGTGTGCAGAATGCCGCCATCGAAAGTCCCATTGCTGCACTGTTCAGGGAGGGCCTGGTAGCGAGGGCTGTTGAAGATGCCCAGCCGCTGGCACTGGCAGTCGTCGGAGTGGGAGTGGTGTGCTGTGTGGTGGGCGTGGCGGCGAGACTGCTTGGCGGCGGACGGCGTCGGGCCCAGCAGGCCTAGCTGCGAGGGACCGACCTAGCGGATCAGCGCAGCCGGGCTGACCCTGATTGACCCACTCGGATTAGCCCACGCAGGGTTAGCTCTGAGCGGATCACAGCTGGCGGCTTCGGGTAGCGCGGCTTCGAGCCGTTAGCATTGAAGGATGACCAGCACAGCCGTCTCAGTGCCCATGCCTTCGGTACCTCGGAGGCGGCGTTCGCCTGCCGAGATCGACGCCGCGCAGCCCGTCGAGGGGGGACGCAAAGTCCTGCTTGCCGCTCCGCGCGGTTACTGTGCCGGAGTGGACCGGGCCGTGATCGCCGTCGAAAAGGCGCTGGAACACTACGGTGCCCCGGTGTACGTCCGCAAGCAGATTGTTCACAATCTGCACGTGGTCAGCACCCTGGAGGCCAAGGGTGCCATCTTCGTCGAAGAAAACGAGGAAGTGCCCGAGGGGGCACTGGTGGTCTTTTCCGCTCACGGAGTGTCACCTGCAGTGATCCAGTCGGCCGAAGACCGGGGGCTGCGAACCATTGACGCGACCTGCCCGCTCGTCACGAAGGTCCACAAAGAAGCTGTCCGTTTCGCGCGCGACGATTTCGATATCCTGCTGATCGGCCATGAGGGACATGAAGAAGTCGAGGGAACCGCGGGGGAGGCCCCTGACCACATCCAGATCGTCAATGGGCCCGAAGACGTGGACAAGGTAACGGTGCGCGATCCTGAGCGGGTGATCTGGTTGTCCCAGACCACGCTGAGCGTCGACGAGACCATGCTGACCGTCAACCTCCTGAAGGAGCGGTTTCCCACCCTGCAGGATCCTCCGAGCGACGACATCTGTTACGCCACCTCCAACCGCCAGGCGGCGATCAAGAAGATATCGCCCAGCTCTGACCTGGTGATCGTTGTGGGATCGGCCAACTCGTCGAACTCCGTGCGGCTGGTGGAAGTGGCACTTGAGTACGGCGCGAAGGCGTCCTACCGGGTCGACTTCGCCAACGAGGTCGACGAAACCTGGTTCGAGGGCGTCTCGACTATCGGCGTAACCTCGGGTGCGTCAGTGCCCGACAACCTGGTCCAGGACGTACTGCGTCTGCTGGCCGAGTACGGGTACGGCGACGTCGAAGAAGTGGTGACGGCCGAGGAGGACATTATCTTCTCGCTTCCCAAGGAGATCCGCGCCACCCTGAAGGCGATGGGAGACTCCACCAGCGGTGTCGGTGGCAGAGGACCCCGGCCGAAGCGATGATCTGCGATCATCGGCTTCCCTGCAGCCGTCCCTAAGCGCTGCGGCGGTCGTCGTCGCTGTTGGAGTTGCTATCGTTCAGCAGTTCGGCAGCGCTCAGGAGCCGTGGCGTCGTTTCCACCGGCGACACCCTCAGCGGTCCGGACTTCTCTGCTGGCTGTGTCGAGTCGCCCAGGGATGCCGAGTCGAAGTCGTTGATCCGTCGGGCTGTCGGCAGCACCCGTGTCTCTAGGGTCCCCACGAACGAGTTGTATTTCTCCACCGACGATTTCAGCGAGTTGCCGAGCTTCGTGACGTGCTCGCCCATGGTGCCCAGCCGGTCGTACAGCTGCCGGGATAGATCGAAAAGCTCCTTCGCGTGCTCAGTCAGCACATCCTGCCGCCAGCTGTACGCCGCACCCTTGAGGATGGTCAGAAGCGACACCGGCGACGCCAGTGCAACATTGCGGGCGAAGGCGTAGTCGAGGAGGCCCGGATCGGCACGGAGGGCGGTGGAGAGCACCGACTCCACCGGGATGAAGCACACCACCAGCTCGGGGGTGTTCTCCACTCCGAGCCAGTACCTTTTCCGGGCCAGGGCATCAATGTGAGCGCGGAGAGCCTTCGCGTGCTGTTGCAGGAGGAGGTCCCGCTGGCCCGGTGCGTTTCCCTCGCCGGTCTCGGATCCTTCCGGTAGCTCATGGGCGTCAAGGAAGGCGGCCAGCGGTACTTTCGCATCCACCACCAGCTGTTTGCCGCCGGGCAGCTGCACAATCATGTCCGGCCTGGCAGCAGAATCCTTCGCGCCGGCGTTGAGGGTGATGGTGGCCTGCTCCAGGAAATCGACGCGGGCCAACATCCCGGAGGCTTCCACCACCCGGCGCAACTGCACCTCACCCCACTGCCCACGCGCGCTGTTGCTGCGGAGCGCAGCAGTCAGGGAATGCGTCGTGGACAGAAGCTGTGCATCCGAGTGCCTTGCCTCGCGGAGCTGCTCTGCGAGCTGGCCGAACTGTTCCACCCGGTCACGTTCAAGAACACCCACCTGGGTCTGCAGGTGGTTCAGCTTGTCCGCAACCGGCGCCAACGCACGCAACACCGACTGGTCGCCGACCGATCGATTGGTGAGGTCCCGGTTCTGGGCCACCAGCATCCGGTTCTCAGCCGTCGCCGTCGCCAGGGCTGCGGTGGTGCCGCCCAGACGGCCGCCGACGTCGTCCAGTTCCTCCGTCAGTCGCTGTATCCGGGGGCGAGCCGCCCAGCCCATGCCAGCGGCGCCAACTATTGCCCCAACAAGGAGCGCCAACACGATCAGAACCACAATGAATCCATCCATGGCACTACAGTGACAGTCGCCACCGACATTTTGTGGATCCGGCGGCGGCGCGGTGGAAGCCGGGGCAAACGGTAGACTCTATTCCCGTGGCTCTTACTATTGGCATCGTCGGACTGCCCAACGTCGGCAAATCAACCCTTTTCAACGCGCTAACCCGCAACAACGTGCTCGCAGCGAACTATCCGTTCGCAACGATCGAGCCGAACGTGGGGGTGGTCAGCCTGCCGGACGCGCGTCTTGGCCAGCTGGCTGAGATCTTCGGGTCGCAGCGCATCCTGCCCGCCACCGTCTCCTTCGTGGATATTGCGGGAATCGTCAAGGGTGCATCCGAGGGGGAGGGGCTGGGCAACCAGTTCCTCGCCAACATCCGGGAAGCCGAGGCCATCGCCCAGGTCATCCGCGTGTTCGACGATCCTGACGTGATTCATGTCGACGGCAAAGTCGATGCGCGCTCGGACATGGAGACGATCAACACCGAGTTGATCCTCGCCGACCTCCAGACCCTTGAGAAGGCCATTCCGCGGGTCGAGAAGGAAGTCAAGATCAAGAAGCGGGAGCCCGCCCAGCTGGCTGCGATGATCGCCGCCCAGTCGGTGCTGGAACGCGGGGACACCATCTTCGCGTCGGTGGCTGAGGACAAGCTGGAGATGGAGCACCTGCGCGAGCTGAGCCTGCTGACCGCCAAGCCCTTCATCTACGTGTTCAACGCCGACGACTCGGTGCTGGGCAATGAGGAGAAGGAAGCGGAACTCCGCGCACTCGTCGCCCCCGCTGACTGCATCTTCCTCGACGCCAAACTCGAATCCGATCTGGTGGAACTGGATGTAGAGGAAGCCCGCGAGATGCTCGAGATGAATGGCCAGAGCGAATCGGGCCTTGATCAGCTCGCACACGTCGGTTTCCACACTCTCGGGCTGCAGACCTATCTGACGGCGGGCCCCAAGGAAACCCGGGCCTGGACCATCAACAAGGGTGCGACGGCGCCCGAAGCTGCGGGGGTCATCCATACCGATTTCCAGCGGGGCTTCATCAAGGCAGAGGTGGTGTCCTTTTCGGACCTCGTCGACGCCGGATCGATGGCCGAAGCCAAGTCCCGCGGCAAGGTCCGCATAGAAGGCAAAGAGTACGTCATGGGCGACGGCGACGTCGTGGAGTTTAGGTTCAATGTTTAGTCTGATCTACCTATGTGCGTCGTCCGAATAACCGGAACACCCGGGTCGAACTGACAAACGCGTGTTCGGCTACCTCGAGATTTGGCACTACAGTAAGCGCCGTCATAACCAGCTGGGTCTGCTGCACCGACTAAGGGCATTTTGACCTGCCCTATGGTTTGGTTTCCATCACACCTCGCTAGTTGATGGGCCTGGTTGTAGCGTTGGCGAGTGATTACTTTTCCGAACGGCACTGTGGTTCCTGCTCTGGGGCAGGGAACGTGGAACCTGGGTGACTCTCCTGCCAGCCGGAGTGCTGAGATCCGGGCGCTGCGCACAGGGATTGATCTGGGTCTGACCGTGATCGATACCGCCGAGATGTACGGTAATGGGCGCAGTGAGGACCTTGTCGAAGAAGCCATCAGGGGTAGGCGCGATGAGGTTTTCCTGGTGAGCAAGGTCCTACCCTCGAACGCCTCCGCAACAGGAACGATCAAGGCCTGTCATGCAAGCCTGGGCCGTCTGGGCACTGACTGCCTGGATCTGTACCTCCTGCATTGGCGGGGGAGATTCCCGTTCGAGGAGACCGTCGCAGCGTTCGAGTCCCTGATCGAAGAGGGCTCGATCCGTGCGTGGGGTGTGAGTAACCTCGACACCGACGAGCTCCGGGGTTTGCCTGAGGGATGCCAGACCGATCAGGTGCTGTACAACCTGACCCGTCGCGGTCCGGAGTTCGACCTGATGCCATGGTCCGCTTCGACGAAGATGCCCGTGATGGCCTATTCACCCGTGGAGCAGGGACGACTACTCGGTAACCCGGATCTGACACAGATCGCAAGCGAGCTGGGCGCGACGCCTGCGCAGGTCGCACTGGCGTGGACGATGCGCACCGGCAGCGTGCTCGCGATCCCGAAGGCTTCGACCGCCGAGCATGTGCTCGAGAACGCCGCCGCCCGCGACCTCCACCTCAGCAACACCGATCTTGAGCGCCTCGATCGCGCCTTCCCGCCGCCGACACGCCCAGAACCCCTCGAAATGCTCTGATACACGAAGCCCAGGACGGCGAAGAATGTTTCGATGTCGTCGATGTCAGCACAGGGCAACAAGGATCGTGCGGGGGTTAGACACGTCTGCACGCTACGCGGGTGCGAGTCGACGATCCTGGGTTGCAGAAGGATCGCGGTTGGCCCGATCGGGAAACAGGCCACAGAGTAAGGACGACTGCTAGCCTCTCCTCATGCGTAAGTCGTCGGCACGTGGACAGACCACCGAAGCCGGTGAGCGTGTCCTGATCCTCTCCGCGGGGGTTGGAGCAGGTCATAACAGCGCGGCGGCGGCAGTGCAGCAGGCGTGTGCGGGGCGAACCGACATCGCCGAGGTCCAGGTGCTGGACGTGTTGCAGGTGAGCAGCGTGCTGTACCGGGCATTATTGGGAAAGGGCTACTTCGTACTGGTCGAAGGCTTGCCCTGGTTGGTCGAGTGGGGTTACGACATGACTGACCCGCCGTTCAGGCGCCGCGGCCCGATCGACCCGTGGACACGAGCGAACGCTGCCCCGGTGATCGGTGCCATTAAACGATTCCGGCCGACGGCAATTGTGTGCACGCATTTCCTTCCGGCCCAGTTGCTGGCCATGCTGCTCCTGCGTGGCGTGACTGATGCCCGAACGGCTGTTGTCACCACTGACTACGACTTTCAGGGCCTCTGGCTCACAGGAGCATTCCATTCGCTGTTCGTGGCCCGGGAAGAGGCAAGGGTGGAGTTGATGGCACTCGGCCTTCCCTCCGATCGCGTGGCAGCCACGGGCATCCCGATTACCCAACACGTCACTGACCCATCGACCCTCACACGCGGTACCGACCGGCCCCCGAGGCTGCTGATCTCTGCTGGTGCGAGCGGCGGGGATTACGCTGTCTCGGTGGTGCGGCAGACCATGCACATGCGCTCGCCGTTCACTGCCACGATTGTCTGCGGACGCAATGATGCCCTGCGGCAACGCATCGAGCAGGTGGTCGCGCCGGCAGGGGATCGCTACCGCGTGCTCGGTTTTACTGATGAGATGCCGCAGCTGCTTCGCGGTGCCGACCTTTTCATTGGCAAACCGGGTGGGCTGACCGCGTCGGAGTGCATGGCAGCAGGGTTGCCGATGGTGCTGGTGAACCCCATCCCCGGACAGGAAGTTCGCAACGGAGATTATCTGATGGAGCAAGGCGCAGCCGTCCGTTGCAACACCGGTGCAACGATCGGCTGGAAGATCGATGAGGTGCTGCGAGAGCCCGGTCGCCTGCAGCGGATGCAGGCGGCGGCGCAAAGAACGGGTCGCCCTGACGCTGCGGCGGACGTGCTGACCGGTCTGCTGGATGGGCCGAAACGTCCGTTGGTCGTCACCCGCGCGGCGCAGAAAACGATTTTAGCCACGAGTGAGAAGCGCCTGGTTGCAACCGATCTGACGGGGCCATCCGCTTTGGTTCGCCTCGTTGACTCAGTGGCCGGAAGCACGGTCGCGCTGCTGCGGTCTGAGGAACGGGATGATCTTGAGCAGCGATACTCTACTGGGCGCGGAGATCTGGTGCTGCGCCGCAGCAAGGCGCCAGCCTGGCCGCAGCGGGAGGAACAGCGCCTGCTCCGCGCCCTTCTACGGGGTGACAAAGAGTTGCCTGTCCGTGTCGAAGCGCTGTCCGGTCGGTCGTCATCCAGGGAATGAGCGCAAACTACCCGGACGCACTGACGCACTGACGCACCAAAGAACCAGATGCAGATTGCCCGCTGCCCTGCGACGTGGATGAAAGAGCACCGCAATCCCCTCCATCCAGTAGCCTAGGAGAGCCGCTGCCTGCCGGTGCTGGTCTCACATGCCGGAGGAAAGAATGAAACGAGTGCGCCCGCGCCGATCCCTACGGATCGTCGCCCTGGCCGTCGTCGCCCTGCTGGGAATCAGCGGGATCGCCGGCTGTTCCTTCGAGGGTTCCCCGGAGGGGTACAGTCCCGACGATGCTGACACCGCCCCCGCTCTCATTAACGGGTACCGGACCGTTGGCTACTTCCCTCAGTGGGGGGTCTACGGGCGCCAGTACACGATGAAAAACCTTCAGGACTCGGGTGCTGCCGGCAACCTGAGCCACATCAACTATGCCTTCGGCAACATCCACCACGAGACCCTCACCTGTTTCCAGGCGAACAAGGCTCAGGAAAGCGGCCCGAATGGTTCGGACGGCGCATCCGATGCCTGGGCGGACTACGGCATGGCCTACGACGCTGCCACCTCGATTGCCGGCACACCGGACACGGCAGAGCAACCGCTGGCCGGATCATTCAATCAGCTGCGGCAGTTGAAAGCAGCCAACCCGGGGTTGCGTGCGGTGATTTCGCTCGGCGGATGGACCTGGTCAAAAAACTTCTCCCGCGCCGCAGCGACCGACGAATCCCGGAAAGCCCTCGTCAGCTCCTGCATTGACCTGTACATCAAGGGAAACCTCCCGGTTATCGAAGGCAGGGGAGGGGACGGCGCCGCCGCTGGCCTGTTCGACGGCATCGACATCGACTGGGAGTGGCCGGGCACCGACAAGGGGCTCGAAGGGAACGGGGTGGACACCGAGAACGACGCCGAGAACTTCCGGCTGCTGCTGCAGGAGTTCCGGAAACAGCTCGACGCCTACGCCTCGACCACCGGCGCCTCCTACTCCCTGAGCGCCTTCCTGCCCGCAAATCCAGTGGTAATCGAAGCCGGCGGTTGGAATGACCCAGCACTGTTCGAGTACCTCGACTTTGGAAACATCCAGGGCTACGACCTCTGGGGGACCTGGGAGCCGGGTCTGACGGGACACCAAGCGAACCTCTTCGACGACCCGGACGATCCACGGGAGGACGGTGAACGTTTCTCAGTGGACCGGACCGTGAGCGCTTATCTCGACGCCGGAATCGATCCCGCCCAGTTGGGTCTTGGCCTCGCAGCGTTCGGCAGGGGCTGGGTGGGCGCTGACTCCGCCGATCCCTGGGGTGCAGCTACCGGCGCGGCACCGGGTGGCGAGGAGCCCGGCCTCGAGGACTACGACGAACTGCTTGAAGTGGGCGAGGAGTTCACCGACTCGACCCTGGGTACGGCCTGGCGGTTCGACGGCGACCAGTGGTGGAGTTACGACAACCCCGAAACCGTGCGGCTCAAGAGTGACTACATCCTGGAGCGGGGGCTTGGCGGTGGAATGTGGTGGGACCTGGCAGGCAACCGGGACGGTTCGCTCTTCGCGGTGCTGTCCGATGAACTGCTTAATGCTCCCGGTGGCCCAGCCCGTGACCGGGTAATGCCCGAGCCAACAGCGCAGCCACCCAGTCCGACGTCCACACTCGGCACGCCGACGGAGGCCCAGGATCAGGCGGCCCAGGGCGCGCCGGCGCCGGGCACAGAACCGGACTCCGCCCCTTCGCTGTCGGCAGATGAGGCCTCAGACCTTCCACCCGTACCGTGGGACGAAAACGAGGTCTACACCGAGGGCCGACGCGTGGTCTTCGAGGACAGGGTGTACCGGACCCAGTGGTGGACCCAGGGCGATGTTCCTGGCGCTGAGCAATGGGGCCCGTGGCGGCAATCGGGCGACTGAACGGCTCCCGGGCATCCCTTATATAGGGGTGTCCCAGGGATGAGTTGAATGAGACCTTATATAAGGGATGAATTAGCCCTGTTGTGATTGAACTGAACCGCCCTCAAGCACCTTCGCGCACCTGAGGGAACAACTGGGAATCAGCTGTGTGATCGCTGGAAATAAATTTGGTTGCATCTCGGTAACAACCCGGTTGCGATGAGGGTTAAGACACCTGACGGCAACAATTAGCACTTAGGCTTCTAGTCATGTGAGGCACGCCACTCCTCTCGAGGGGGCGTGTCAGCTCTTTGTAAAACCACATTGAGCTATTTCCAGAACATGAAATAGGAGGCGGAATGCGTTTCGGACGTACTTCCAAAGCTGTGGGAGTCGCGGCAATCGCTGCACTTGCACTCAGCGCCTGCGCCAGCACAGACAGCGGCGAAGGCAATTCTGACCCAGACGCGAGCGGTGACACCGGCGCCTCAAGTGGCGGCGTAGTCAGCGTTGCCGAGGTAAACCCGTTTACCTCGTTCAACTCAGACAGCGCCACAGGCAATGTGGACATCAACGGCAAGGTCAGCTACCTGACCAAGTCGGGGTTCAACTACATCAACGACCAGCTTGAGGTTGTTCCCAGGGAAGAGTTCGGATCCTACGAGATCGTCTCCGAGGATCCCCTGACGGTCACCTACACCGTGAACGAGGGTGTTGCCTGGTCCGACGGCGAGCCCATCGACGGTGGGGACCTCCTGTTCTCCTGGGCCGTCAGCTCCGGCTACTTCGATGATGCAGACGCCGAAGCGGAAACCGGCACCACGTACTTCGCTGCGGCGAGCACCGCTGGTCTGGATCTGTCCCTCCTCCCCGAACTGGGTGAAGATGGCCGTTCAATCACCATCGAATACACCGAGCCCTACGCTGACTGGGAAATCGCCTACGGCGTGATTGACACCCCAGCCCACGTGGTTGCCACCCAGGCCGGTCTGGCCGACGAAGATGCCCTGATCGAACTCATCCAGAACACCCCTGAGGGTGACCCGGAGGATCCCCAGGAGCGTCCCGAACTGCAGTCCGTTGCCGATGTCTGGAACACAGCGTTCGACACCACCACCCTGCCTGACGATCCAGCCATGTACCTGTCCAGCGGACCGTACATCGTTGACGCAATGGTTCCCGACCAGTCGATGACCCTCGTCAAGAACGAGGACTACAACTGGGGCCCCGAGACCCAGCTCGACGAAATCACCATCCGCTACATCGGCGACGCTACTGCCCAGGTCCAGGGCCTGCAGAACGGCGACGTCGACGTCATCCAGCCACAGGCATCCGCCGACACGCTGGCGTCACTCGAAGCCCTTGACGGCGTCAACATCTTCGAAGGCGACGAGCTCTCCTTCGACCACCTTGACCTCAACTACAGCGGTGTCTTCGAAGACGAGAACGTTCGCAAGGCGTTCATGATGACGATCCCACGCGACGCCATCGTTGAATCAACCATCCGTCAGCTCGACCCCGAGGCTGATCACAGGGATTCACACATCTTCGACGTCGGCACCCCCGGCTACGAAGCTGCGACTCCCGTAAACGGCTCGGAAATGTACGACGAGGTTGACATCGAAGGCGCCACCGAACTGCTCGACGGTGCTACTCCTGAGGTCCGCATCATGTACAGCGTTGACAACCCCAACCGCGTTGACGCCTACACCCTCATCGCTGAAAGCGCCGAGCAGGCAGGCTTCGTGGTTGTCGATGGCGGTCTCCCCGGCAACGAGTGGGGCGCAGCCCTTGGTACCGGCACCTACGACGCAGTCATCTTCGGCTGGGTCAGCACCGGCGTCGGCGTCACCGGCGTTCCGCAGCTCTACGGCTGTGGTTCGGCATCCAACTTCAGCGGATTCTGCGATGAGGAAGCTCAGGCCGCTATGGACGAGCTGATCGTCACCACTGATGAAGCCGAGCAGCAGGAACTCCAGACCATCGTCGACACCCGTCTGTTCGACACCGGTTACGGCCTGCCACTGTTCCAGTCGATCGGCATCAACGCCGCCAGCGACTCCATCGAAGGCGTCGGCTTCAGCCCGACCCAAGAAGGAATCTGGTGGAACTTCTGGGAATGGACAGTCGCTGAGTAACTCGGCCACACCCACGACCTAATGTGCTAGATCCGAAAGCGCTGGGGCCGGACCACTGGCCCCAGCGCTTTTCTAGTGCCTGAAGTACCCCGAAGTCGTGCCGAGGTAAGCGATTGGGATCTCCCAAATATCGGCTACCTGTTAGGTGCATTACACTTTTGCCACAACGCCGGGTGATCCCCGGAACCTTAACATTGAGGTTATAAACACTATGGTGACCTACATCGTCCGGCGCTTAGTTGCCGCCGTGCTCATCCTGCTGGGCGCATCCTTCATCGTTTACATGCTGACCGCAGCATCAGGCGATCCGTTGGCCGACCTGCGCGAGAGTAACGTCCCCAACCGGGACACACTCATCCAGCTGCGGACAGACCTCCTGAGTCTGGACGTCCCCGCCCCTATCCGGTACTTCGAATGGCTGGGTGGCGCAGCGAGTTGCCTCATCCCCTTCGCCGCGACCTGTGACCTCGGCAGCAGCATCGCCGGTATTGAAGTAACCCAATTGCTCGCACGGGCGATGGGCCAGACCATCCTCCTGGTCACCGGCGCCACCGTACTGGCGATCCTCATCGGCATCTCGCTGGGCATCATCACCGCCCTCCGGCAGTACAGTGGCCTGGACTACGGCGTGACCTTCATGGCCTTCCTCTTCTTCTCCCTCCCCATCTTCTGGGTGGCGGTCCTGCTGAAGGAATACGGGGCCATCGGTTTCAATACGTTCCTTGCCGATCCCAATATCTCCCTCACCGCCATCGTCATTACCAGCCTGGTGAGTGCGTTCATCTGGTATCTGGTGGCACGTGGAACGCTCAAGAAGCGATTGATCGCAGCCGCCGCCGGATTCGCCTTCGCAGCTGCCATCCTCTTCTTCCTTGACATCACCCAGTGGTTCAGCTCCCCAGGGTTCGGCCCAGTGGTGATTGCCATCGCCGGCGTCGGCATCGCCTACGGCATTACCCTCCTGACCGCAGGGCTCAAGAACCGCAAGGCCCTGTACTCGGCGCTGATCACCGTCGGCATCGGCCTCATCGCCTACTTTGCAGTCCAGCCGCTCCTGGATCTGGCCACCCCACTGATGATCGTCATTCTGGCCATCGTTACTGTGCTGGTCGGTGTGGCAGTCGGCTACTTCATGGGCGGCTATGACCGGCGTCAGAGCATGAACGCAGCCGGGCTGACAGCGTTCCTCATGGGATTCACTATCCTGCTCGACCGCTTCATGCAGTCCTGGCCGCTGTACTCGGACAACAACCGGATCCGTGGCAGGCCAATCGCCACCCTCGGTTCGTCTACTCCCAACCTTGACGGCGACTTCTGGATCATGGGTATCGACACGTTCACCCACCTGCTGCTTCCGACCATCGCCCTCATGCTGATCTCCCTGGCTGGCTACAGCCGCTACTCCCGCGCCTCAATGCTGGAAATTATGAATCAGGACTACATCCGCACCGCCCGGGCCAAGGGCCTGGGGGAGCGCACAGTGGTCATGCGGCACGCCTTCCGCAACGCACTCATCCCGCTGGCCACCCTTGTAGCGTTCGATATCGGCGGCCTGATTGGCGGCGCCATCATCACCGAGCAAGTCTTTGCCTTCAGCGGTATGGGCCAACTCTTCATTGGTGCTCTAGGGCGCGTTGATCCGAATCCCATCATGGGAGTCTTCCTGATTACCGGCATCCTGGCCCTCGTCTTCAACCTCGTTGCAGACCTGGTCTATTCGGTACTTGACCCACGAGTGAGGGTAAAAGCATGAGCACGAGAGCAGAGAACAAGAAAAAGCGGACCCCGGCGAAGGACGACTCGATCGGCCTGAGTCAGGGTCAGATTGTCCGGAAACGGTTCTTCGGCAACTCCGCAGCCGTCGTCAGTATGGTCGTCTTTGTCTTCGTGGTCCTCATGGCCTTCACCTCGATCGGGTACGCAGGAATTCCGGGCTGGTGGAAGTGGAACTACGTTCAGACACTGCCGTTGGCTACCCCCAACGGCGCGCCCACCTGGGTCCTGCCGTTCGACTTCGGCGATCACCCCTTCGGACAGGACCGTGTCGGCCGCGACCTGTTCGCGATGACCATGCGGGGTACCCAGCTGTCCCTGATCATCATGTTTATCATCGGGATCCTCGGAGGCATCCTCGGGGTCATCATCGGTGGAGTCTCCGGCTACTTCCGCGGTTGGGTCGAATCCGTGCTGATGCGCTTCACTGACGTCATCATCGTCATCCCGCTGATCATCCTGGCCGCCGTCCTGGGCAGCGTGGGCAACAACCTCACCGGGAACGGTACGTTCCTGCGGACCATTATGGGCGGCAGCGCTGGAGTGATCCTGCTGGGCGTCTTCGTAGGACTCATTATCTGGACCGGGCTTGCTCGACTGGTCCGCGGCGAATTCCTCTCCCTGAGGGAGCGCGAATTCGTCGACGCGGCCCGGATCGCCGGTGCGTCCGATACGCGCATCATCTTCAAGCACATCCTGCCCAATGCGGTCGGAGTCATCATCGTCAACACCACGCTGGTGATGGCTTCGGCTATTCTGCTTGAATCCGCGCTGTCATTCCTGGGCCTCGGCGTACGGGCTCCTGACATCTCGCTGGGCAGCCTGATCAGCGACAACCAGCAGGCGTTCAATACTCGCCCCTGGCTGTTCTGGTGGCCGGGTCTCTTTATCATCCTGATCTGTCTGTCGATCAACTTCATCGGTGATGGACTTCGGGATGCGTTCGATCCCCGGCAGAAGAAGTTCAATGCCAAGAAGGCAGTGCACTCAGGCGACATTTCCGATCCCAGCCGTCCCGAGGCCTAAGGTGCCCGGACGCAGGGTTCACCCGGTGGGTGCGGCAGCGGCACAATTGCGCCGTACCCACCGGTTACACCAGGGAGAAAGCGATCACATTGGCGGCGATCAGCGCGGCAGCGCACCCGATCGCAATCCAGTGGAAGCGGGACGTGGCAACTGTTGTGTCAGTGGCGTCGGCGTCAACCAGGCCGCCATCGACCAGCGCCGCCCAATGGGTTCGTACCAGGAAGGCTGCCGCTCCCGAATCCGTGTTCTTCAGGTCTCCCGGCCGGATCGACTGGGCCGGGCCGTAAGTGGACTCGGGGAGTCCCTGAACGTGCTCGGGCTTGCCCCGGTGGGTTCCCCAGACACCGGGCGCTGGGGCCGCCCACGCGGTATGGCTGCCACGGGGAGTGACCAGGGTCAGGGCGAACTTTGTGTCGACATGGATGAGCGCCGCCCACGGCACCGAGATGGATCGCAGCGGGTTATTGAGCGTGACCGCATCGTCGGCGACGACTACCGACGGATACCAGAACAGCAACCAGCCGAAGTAGGCCAGGGCGAGCAGGGGCCACGCGGACACCAGGCCCTCGACGCCGTCGCTGACAACGGACAGCACAATGCCAATCCCCGCCAGCACCCAGGTCAGGGACGCAAACCACTTGCCGAACCGGGGTTTGAACACAACGGGGCTGGCGACATCACTCGGGCTACTCATACCCATATAGTTTCAGGATTCCGGGCCAGGCCACTAATCACCAGAATGTGGCAGGCCACGGGCGGAAGGAAAGCAGAATCATGACCGACGGCGTCATCATCAACTCGGACTCAGGGCAGACCCCACGCAGCGACGTGCCGGTGCTGGAGGTTAAGGGCCTCAGCGTTGACTACGGTGTGGACAAGGTCTGGGTGCCCGCTGCCATTGACCTCAACTACGAGGTCAGGGCCGGTGAGGTACTGGCAATCGTCGGTGAATCGGGTTCCGGCAAGAGCGCCAGCTCGATGTCCCTGCTGGGGCTGCTGCCCGAGAACAGCCGTACCTCCGGCAGCGTCAAGCTCAATGGTAAGGAAATCCTCGGCCTGACGGGGAGCAAGCTTCGCCAGATCCGCGGCCGCGACGTCGCAGTGATCTTCCAGGAGCCGATGACGGCCATGAACCCGGTCTACACGATCGGTTTCCAGATCGTCGAGACCATCCGGTTGCACAACGAGATTTCACCCGAAGAGGCGAAAGAGCGTGCCCTGAAGCTGCTGGACATGGTTGAACTGCCGGATCCGGACAAGGCCTTCAGGTCCTACCCGCACCAGCTGTCCGGTGGGCAGCGGCAGCGCGCCATGATTGCCCAGTCGCTCTCCTGCGACCCGAAACTCCTGATCGCTGATGAGCCCACCACGGCTCTCGACGTAACGGTCCAGGCGGAGATCCTCGACCTGATGCGCAATTTGCGCAGCAAGCTCAACAGCGCCATTGTGCTGATCACCCATGACATGGGGGTCGTCGCCGACCTCTCCGACCACATTGTGGTGATGAGCAAAGGCAGGATCGTCGAGGCGGGCACCGCAGAGCAGATCTTCCACAACCCGCAGCACGAGTACACCCGCAAACTCCTCGCGGCGGTGCCCCACCTCGGGCAGGGCGGAGATGGCACCGAGGAAGTCGACGTGACCGCTGCGCTGGCCGCCGCCACCCACACCGAGTTGCGCGCGGTGGACCACGACGAGCTCATGCGCCGCGAGCGCGACAATCAGGCCAAGCTCGACGAGGCGGAACGCGCTGCTGACACCTCGCGGGGAGCAGCAGTCCTCAAGCTCACGGATGTGGCGATCGAGTACCCCAAACAGGGCCGGGTCCCTGCATTCCGCGCAGTGGAAGGGGCGAACCTCGCCATTTACCCGGGAGAGATCCTCGGTCTGGTGGGGGAGTCGGGGTCAGGAAAGACCACGATCGGCCGTGCCGCGGTGGGCCTCCTGCCCGTTGCGGAAGGTTCCCTGACCGTGACCGGCAAGGAGATCTCCAATGCCAGCCGCAAGGAACTCTTCGAGTTGCGACGCAACGTGGGGATGGTCTTCCAGGACCCTTCCTCCTCGTTGAACCCCCGCTTGCCCCTGGGTGAGAGCATCGGGGAGCCCATGTTCCTCGCGAAGGTAGCGAAGGGTGCTGACCTGCAGAAGCGGATCGAGACTCTCCTCGACCAGGTGGAACTGCCGCGTGCCTACCGCAACCGGTACCCCCATGAGCTGTCCGGCGGCCAGAAGCAGCGCGTGGGTATTGCACGGGCGCTGTCCCTGAAGCCCAAGCTGCTGGTCGCTGATGAGCCGACGTCGGCGCTCGACGTCTCGGTGCAGGCCACCGTGCTGGAGCTGCTGAAGAACCTGCAGCAGGAACTTGGTTTTGCCTGCCTGTTCGTCACCCACGACCTCGCCGTCGTCGACCTGATGTCCGACCGCATCTGCGTGATGCGGCGCGGCAAGATTGTGGAGCAGGGCACCCGGGACCAGATCCTTCGTCGGCCGCAGGATCCGTACACCCAGCGCCTGCTGGCAGCGGTGCCACTGCCCAACCCCGAGAAGCAACGCGAACGCCGCGAGCTGCGGGCGAAACTCCTGGCCTCAGCCGAGTAATCCACTCGAAATGCCGCTGACGACGGCGGTCCATTCCCTACCGGAATGGCCCGCCGTCGTTCATGTGTTAAGCGGGACCTTATGCATTAGTAGCTTTACTTCTGTAGTGTGGAGTAGGCCCTACCGCCTAATCGGCGGTGTGTCAATGGTCATTCTCCATGAAAACGCTATGAATGAGGAGTAACTCGAATGTCCCTCAGGTCCGGAAATCCGGCAACCGATAGTCCACCCGGCGAGCCAGGCGGCCACCCCACGGACGGAAAACCGCAGCCGGCCTCGCGCCTGGCGAAGTCAGTGTTCTATCCGGCTGCTGCGCTCATCGTGGTGTTCGTGGGCTTCGCCCTCCTATTCCCCTCTACGGCAGCCGAGGTCTTCGGCACCATCCAGACGAACGTCATCAGCGGGTTCGGCTGGTACTACGTGGCAATCGTCGCCATGTTTGTGGTGTTCTCCCTCTGGGTCGGCCTGAGCCGCTTTGGGGATATCCGGCTCGGCAAAGACGAGGATCGTCCCGAGTTCTCACTGATGTCCTGGTTTGCGCTGCTTTTCGCCGCTGGCATGGGCATCGGTCTGGTGTTCTGGGGTGTCGCCGAGCCGCTGAACCACTTCGCTGCTCCGCCTCCCGGTACTGAAGGTACCGGCATTGAGCTGGCCCAGCAGGCCCTCACCCAGACCTTCCTCCACTGGGGACTGCACGCGTGGAGCATCTACGTTGTGGTGGGCCTTGCCATCGCCTACGCGGTGCACCGCCGCGGCCGCCCGATCTCCATCCGCTGGACCCTTGAGCCACTGCTGGGCGACAAGGTCAAGGGCAAATGGGGCGACGCGATCGACGTCGTCGCGCTCGTCGGCACGCTCTTCGGTGTCGCCACTTCCCTCGGACTGGGAGTGCTCCAGATGTCGGCTGGTCTTGATACCGCCAACATTGTCGAGGCAACCAAGTTCACTCAGGTCGGCCTGATTCTTTGCATCACGGCGCTGACCCTGGTGTCGGTGATTTCCGGTGTCGGCAAGGGCATGAAGTGGCTCTCCAACACCAACCTGGTGCTGGCCGGCGTCCTCTTGCTGTTCATCCTCTTCACTGGCCCCACCCTCTTCCTCCTGCGGGAGTTCATTCAGTCGATCGGTAACTACCTGCAGAACGTCGTCGGACTGACCTTCGACACCCTGGCCTTCGCCGGAGCCGACGGCGAAGCCTGGCAGTCCGCCTGGACTACCTTCTACTGGGGCTGGTGGATTTCCTGGGCCCCGTTCGTAGGGATCTTCATTGCCCGCATCTCCAAGGGCCGCACCGTACGCGAGTTCGTCGCCGGCGTCCTGCTGGTGCCGACCATGCTCACCTTCCTGTGGTTCTCGGTCCTCGGCGGATCAGCCCTCTACCGCGAACTGTTTGGCCAGGGCGGCCTCGTGGGCGAAGACGGAGCAGTGGATACGAACAACGCCCTGTTCGGGCTACTCACCGAGCTACCCGGTGGGCCGATCCTGCTGATCGGCGCGATCATCCTGATCGCCATCTTCTTCATCACCTCCGCGGACTCCGGCGCCCTGGTGATGAGCATGATCTCCACGGGCGGACACCCGGACCCGAAGAACTGGGTCCGTGCCTTCTGGGCCATTGCCGCCGCTGCGGTGGCAATCGCCCTGCTCCTCGTGGGGGACGATGGGCTTGCCTCGATCCAGACCGCCGCGATCCTGACGGCACTGCCGTTCAGCGTGGTGATGATTTTCATGTGCATCTCCACGGCCAAGGCGTTCCACGACGAGCACCAGCAGTTCCTGCGCGCCCAGCGGCGCCAGGCCCGCAACGCCCTCGCCGATCAGGTCACCGATCAGGTCAGCGAGAACATGTCCGATCGGATGGATCAGCAGATCCATGATCAGCTCAAGGACTACCATCTCGAGGAAGCCCCGGCCTCCACCGGCACCAGCTCCACCCGGCGCTGGAAGCTCTCCCGCTCGAAAAAGTCTTAGACTCCATCGGGCCCTCCTGCGGCTTGATCTAGCGCAAGAAGCACCTGCGGTCCGTCCTTCTGGGGCGGGCCGCTTTTGCGTGTTACCGGATGTTCGGTTTCGTCAGGCAACTTCAGAGGCCTAAGCTTGTCCACTGTGAGCCAGGACATGTACAACAGGATGCTGGCTCAAATCCGGACGGAAACATCGATCCGGTCTGACAAAATACACAAGGAGGCGGAATGCGTTTAGCGCGTATTTCCAAGGTTGTTGGCGTTGCTTTGACTGCGACACTGGCACTAAGTGCATGTGGCGGTAGTGGCGACGACGCCGCATCGAGCACCGATCGGCCCATCGTGGTTGACGGCGTTGAGCCACAGAACCCACTGATCCCTACCAGCACCAACGAGGTGGGCGGCGGAGCAGTAGTCGACCTGATCTTCTCCGGTTTGGTCAGCTACGACGCTGATGGCGTGTCCCAGAACGAGATGGCCGAGTCCATCGAAACCGAGGATGCACAGAACTACACAATCACCCTGGCAGAGGGTAAGACCTTCACCAACGGGGAGCCTGTCACGGCCCAGTCCTTCGTCGACGCCTGGAACTATGGCGCAGCGGCGAAGAATGCCCAGCTGTCGAGCTACTTCTTCGAGAGCATCGAAGGCTACGACGAAGTCAGCGCCGAAGGCTCCGAGCTCGAGGAAATGTCGGGCCTGACAGTGGTTGACGAGCGCACCTTCACGGTTGCCCTGAGCCAGCCCGAGTCGGATTGGCCTCTGCGCCTCGGCTACAGCGCTTTCTCCCCACTGCCCGAGGTTGCCTTCGAGGACTTCGAAGCCTTCGGCGAGAACCCGATCGGCAACGGACCCTACAAGTTCGCCGCCGAGGGTGCCTGGGAGCACAACCAGCAGATCGCGCTCGTCCCGAACGAGGACTACGACGGCCCGCAGGCCGCGCAGAACGCTGGCGTCACGTTCAAGATGTACCAGAATGGCAGCACCGCCTACCAGGACCTCATCTCGGACAACCTCGACGTCCTGAAGACCGTGCCTACTTCCGACGTGCAGAACTTCAAGAATGACCTGGACGACCGCTGGCTGGAATCCCCCTACGCGGGCAACCAGACCATCTCCATCCCTTACTACCTCGAAAACTGGGACGGCGAGGACGGCAAGCTGCGCCGCCAGGCAATCTCGATGGCGATCGACCGGGAAGAGATCACCACGGTGATCTTCAACAACGGCCGCACCCCAGCCACCGAATTCACCGCCCCCGTGCTTGAGGGTTACAACGACAGCCTGCCCGGCAGCGAGAACCTTGAGTTCAACCCTGAGCGCGCGGTGGAGCTGTGGGAAGAGGCTGAAGCCATCGAGCCCTACGATGACTCCGAGCCACTGACCATCGCCTACAACGCCGACGCCGGGGACCACCGCACCTGGGTGGAAGCAGTCGTTAACGGGCTCAAGAACAACCTGGACATCGAGGTGAGCGGTCTGCCGTTCTCCACGTTCGCCGAGTTGCGCACCAACGCCACCGACAAGACCCTGACCGGTGCCATCCGCACCGGCTGGCAGGCAGACTACCCGTCCCTGTACAACTTCCTTGGACCCATCCACGCCACCGGCGCCGGATCCAATGACTCCGTGTACGAGAACCCCGAGTTTGACCAGGCCCTCTCCGATGGCCTCGCGGCGGACTCCGTCGAGGCGGGAGCCGAGGCCATGAACAAGGCGCAGGAAATGCTCCTTGAGGACCTCCCCTCCATCCCGCTGTGGTACCAGGTTGCCCAGGGCGGCTGGAGCCAGAACGTCGACAACGTCGAGTTCGGCTGGAATGGCGTTCCCCTGTACAACGCCATCACCACCAAGTAACACCGAACAACTGATGGGGTCCTCTCCGGAGGGCCCCATCAGTTTGCTCCAAATCCAAAGGTCCACAACAGATGAATAAGCTTCAACAGCGTTCCGTGGGGACGCTCTCCGCCGGGGGTGTTGCCTGATGTCCTGGTACATCATCCGGCGCGTTCTTCAACTGATTCCCGTCTTTATCGGTGCCACCCTGCTGGTCTACTTCCTGGTCTTCAGCCTTCCCGGTGATCCCACCGCCGCCATCTGTGGCGAGCGGGGCTGCACCCCAGCCGTCGAGGCAGCATTGCGGGAGCAGTACAACCTGGACCAGCCGTTCTGGGTGCAATACTTCCTCTTCATCAAGGGCGTTCTGACTTTCGACCTCGGCGTCAACTTCGCGGGTCGGGAAATCGCCACGATCATTGCCGAAGTCTTCCCCACCACCGCGCGGCTCGCCATCATGGCCCTCGTGTTCGAGGCCGTCTTCGGTATCCTGTTCGGCCTCATCGCCGGACTGCGGAAGGGAAAGATCTTCGACTCGACCATCCTGGTCGTCTCCCTGGTCGTCATCGCTGTTCCCATCTTCGTTCTTGGGTTCCTCATGCAGTTCATCGTCGGCGTCAAGCTCGGGTGGGCCAGCCCCACAGTGAGCGGCGCGGCGCCTTTCAACGAACTGATCCTGCCCGCCGTCGTGCTGGGACTGGTTTCCTTCGCCTATGTGCTGAGGTTGACCCGCACCAGCATCATCGAGAACGTGAACGCCGACTATGTGCGAACCGCCACAGCCAAGGGCCTCTCACGGCGCCGCGTGGTCACGGTGCACATCCTGCGCAACTCGATGATCCCCGTCATCACCTTCCTTGGCGCCGACCTGGGCGCCCTGATGGGTGGCGCGATCGTCACGGAGGGCATCTTCAACGTGAACGGAGTGGGCAACACGTTGTACCGCGCCGTCCTCAACGGTGAAGCCCCCGTCGTGGTGGCAATCGTCACCGTTCTGATCCTGATATTCTGCATCGCCAATCTGGTGGTGGATCTGCTGTACGCATGGCTTGACCCGAGGATTCGATATGCCTGACATGGAAAACACACCCAAACGCGTGGTCGCACCCAAGCAACCTGCGTACCCCATCGAGCACTTCGTTGCCGACGCCGAGGACACCCCGGTTGTAGCCACCGACAGTGCAACCACTGACGATGCACCGCGGAGCCAATGGAGCGAAGCGTGGCGCAACCTGCGCCGCCAGCCCCTGTTCATCCTCAGTGGCATCCTCATCCTGGCGGTCATTTTTGTGGCCCTATTCCCCGGGATCTTCACCAACGAACCACCCAACGAGAACTGCCTGCTGGCCAACTCCGGTGGCGGTCCCGCTCCCGGGCATCCCCTCGGCTTCACCCAGCAGGGCTGTGACGTGCTGTCCAGGGTGGTCTACGGAACCCAGTCGTCGCTCATGGTGGGAATGTTCTCCACCCTCGGCGTCCTCCTGATCGGCGGCGCCATCGGCGCCATCGCCGGATTCTACGGTGGCTGGATCGATGCGATCCTCGCCCGTCTGGGAGACATCTTCTTCGCGTTGCCCCTGATCCTGGGCGCCATCGTCGTGGTGCAGCTGCCCTTCTTCAGGGAGAACCGCAGCGTGTGGACGCTGGTGGTCATTCTGGTGACCTTCGGCTGGCCACAGATTGCCCGCATCACCAGGGCGTCGGTGATTTCCGTCAGGAACGCCGACTTCGTCACCGCGGCGCGCTCACTGGGTGTTTCACGGTTCTCGGCCCTGCTGAAACACGTGATCCCCAACGCGTTGGCCCCGGTGATTGTGATCACCACGATCTCCCTCGGCACGTTCATCGTCGCCGAATCGACGCTGTCCTTCCTGGGCATTGGCCTGCCACCCGACGTCATGTCGTGGGGAAATGACATCTTCTCGGCGGAACCCACGGTGCGGACCAACCCCATGCCGTTGTTCTGGCCAGCCCTCGCGCTCTCACTGACGGTGCTCAGCTTCATCATGCTGGGCGACGCGCTGCGGGACGCACTCGATCCAAAGGCCCGGAAGCGATGACACACACTCCAGAAAACACCGGGGCAGAACCCATCCCGGCGCAGCCGCTCCTTGAGCTGCGCGACCTCGCGATCACCTTCACCACCTCACAGGGGGACGTGGAAGCGGTCAAGAATGCCCGGCTGACCATCATGCCGGGCGAGACCGTCGCCATCGTGGGGGAGTCGGGGTCGGGCAAGTCCACCACCGCCCTCGCGGCGATCGGCCTGCTTCCGGCGAACGGCCGTGTGTCCGGCGGACAGGTACTGTTCGACGGCGAGGACATCACCCATGCGGACGAGAAGCGGATTGTGGAACTGCGAGGTTCATCCATCGGGATGGTCCCCCAGGACCCCATGTCCAACCTGAACCCTGTCTGGAAAATTGGTTTCCAGGTCAAGGAAACGTTGCGGACCAACGGCCTGCCCCACGGGAAGAAGGACGTGGCGCAAGTGCTTGCGGAGGCTGGCCTCCCCGACGCCGAGTCACGCGCCAACCAGTACCCGCACGAGTTCTCGGGCGGTATGCGGCAACGCGCACTGATCGCCATCGGCTTGTCCTGCAGGCCCCGCCTGCTGATCGCCGATGAGCCGACGTCGGCCCTGGACGTGACAGTCCAGCGGCAGATCCTCGACCACCTGGACAGCATGACCAGGGACCTCGGGACGGCGGTGCTGCTGATCACCCACGATCTGGGACTGGCCGCAGAGCGGGCCCACAAGGTGATCGTCATGTACAAGGGGAAGGTGGTGGAAGCCGGTCCAGCGATGGAACTGCTCACCAACCCGCGGCACGCCTACACGCAGAAACTGGTTGCGTCGGCGCCATCCCTGGCTTCCCGGCGGATCGAATCCGCCAAGAAGCTGGGCGTGGCGACCACCGAGGTGCTTGCACCCGAGGAGCCCGCCGCGGACGGCGGAGCCGTCGACAAGGTCATCGAGGTCAAGGATCTGACGAAGGTCTTCAAGATCCGCGGCAGCTGGGGCAAGTCGACCGACTTCAAAGCGGTCGACGGGGTTTCCTTCTCCATCGCACGCGGGACAACGACGGCGGTGGTCGGCGAGTCCGGCTCCGGCAAGTCGACTGTCGCGCGGATGGTGCTGGGACTGGAACCTGCGACGGGAGGCAGCATCGACTTCGACGGGGTGGATATCACCACCCTGAGCCGGAAGAAGATGTTCGACTTCAGGCGCCGGGTGCAGCCGATCTTCCAGGACCCATATGGGTCGCTGGATCCCATGTACAACATCTTCAGAACCATTGAGGAGCCCTTGCGGGTGCATGGGATTGGGGACGCGAAGTCCCGGGAGCAGAAGGTCAGGGACCTGCTGGAGCAGGTGGCACTGCCCGCCTCCATGATGCGCCGGTTCCCCAACGAGCTCTCCGGCGGGCAGCGGCAGCGGGTGGCCATTGCACGCGCGCTGGCCCTCGACCCTGAGGTAGTGATCTGTGACGAAGCAGTTTCGGCGCTGGACGTCCTGGTCCAGGCGCAGATCCTGAACCTCCTTGCGGATCTGCAGGCCGAGCTCGGTCTGAGCTACCTGTTCATCACTCACGACCTGGCAGTGGTCCGGCAGATTGCTGATCACGTGTGCGTGATGGAGAAGGGGAAGCTGGTGGAGCAGGGGTCGACTGACGACGTCTTCGACCACCCGCAGACCCCCTACACCCGGGCGCTGCTCGACGCGATTCCCGGGGCTGGTCTGGTGCTCCCTCCGGACGCCGCCTAGCGCCAACTGCTGGTCATCGACCGGTTCGACGGCGGCTCACTCCCTGGGGGTGGGCCGCCGTCGTGCGTCACGGTGACCGGCGGTAGAGCTGTGATTTTGACCCGAAAAGGTCCCCGCGTTAGGGCATTTTTTCCTGAGAGCTTAGACTGGTACAAGCAGGCGCCGTCCTCATAACGCTAGATTCCCCTCAAGATTACTGAATTGAGTCATTACGCATGTCTGAAACCACAGGCAACACAGCTGTTCGCAGCGACCTCCGCAACGTTGCCATCGTGGCCCACGTTGACCACGGAAAGACCACCTTGGTTGATGCCATGCTCCGGCAGACCAATTCCTTCGCAGCTCACGGCGACGTAGCTGACCGGGTCATGGACTCGGGCGACCTTGAGCGCGAGAAGGGCATCACCATCCTCGCCAAGAACACCACCGTGTTCTACAACGGCCCCTCGGCCAAGGGTGAGACCATCACCATCAACGTGATCGATACCCCTGGCCACGCCGACTTCGGCGGCGAAGTGGAACGTGGGTTGTCGATGGTCGACGGCGTCGTCCTCCTCGTGGACGCCTCGGAAGGCCCACTGCCCCAGACCCGTTTCGTGCTGCGTAAGGCGCTTGCCGCGAAGCTCCCCGTCGTGCTGCTGGTCAACAAGACCGACCGTCCCGACTCGCGGATCGACGAAGTGGTGAGCGAATCCATGGACCTTCTCCTGGGCCTCGCCTCCGACCTCGCCGACGAAGTTCCGGACCTCGACCTGGACTCAGTCCTGAACGTTCCCGTGGTGTACGCCGCGGCCCGTGAAGGCGCAGCCTCCCTCGAGCAGCCCGCCGACGGCACCGTTCCCTCGAACGACAACCTCGAGCCACTGTTCCAGACCATCATCGAGCACATCCCAGCACCCCGGTACAACCCGGACGGCGTGCTGCAGGCACACGTGACCAACCTGGACGCCTCGCCGTTCCTTGGCCGTCTCGCCCTGCTGCGTATCTTCAACGGCACCCTGCGCAAGGGCCAGACCGTTGCCTGGGCGCGTCACAACGGTGAAATGAAGTCAGTCAAGATCACCGAACTGTTGGCCACCCGCGCCCTCGATCGTGTGCCCACCGATTCCGCCGGGCCAGGCGAGATTGTCGCCGTCGCCGGTATCGAGGACATCACCATCGGTGAAACCCTGACCGACATCGACAACCCTCAGCCACTGCCGCTGATCACCGTTGACGATCCGGCCATCTCGGTCACCATCGGTATCAACACCTCGCCCCTCGCGGGCCGGGTCAAGGGCGCCAAGGTCACCGCGCGCCAGGTGAAGGATCGCCTGGACCGTGAACTGATCGGTAACGTTTCCCTGAAGGTTCTCGCCACCGAGCGTCCTGACGCCTGGGAAGTCCAGGGACGTGGCGAGCTCGCGCTGGCCATTCTGGTCGAGCAGATGCGCCGCGAAGGCTTCGAACTGACCGTCGGCAAGCCCCAGGTTGTCACCCGCATGGTTGACGGCAAGGTCCACGAGCCGATGGAGCACATGACCATCGACGTCCCCGAGGAGTACCTGGGTGCTGTCACCCAGATCCTTGCGACCCGCAAGGGCCGGATGATCAACATGTCCAACCACGGCACCGGCTGGGTCCGGATGGAATTCATCGTTCCCGCCCGCGGCCTCATCGGTTTCCGCACCAAGTTCCTCACTGACACGCGCGGCGCCGGTATCGCTTCCTCCTACTCCGAGGGCTACGAGCCCTGGGCGGGCGACATCGAATACCGCACCAACGGCTCGATGATCGCTGACCGCGCCGGAGTTGTCACCCCGTTCGCCATGATCAACCTGCAGGAGCGCGGCTCCTTCTTCGTGGAGCCCACCTCCGAGGTGTACCAGGGCATGATTGTCGGCGAGAACTCACGCGCGGACGACATGGACGTGAACATCACCAAGGAAAAGAAGCTCACCAACATGCGTGCGGCTTCCTCGGACACCTTCGAGAACCTCACCCCTCCCCGCAAGCTCACGCTTGAGGAGTCGCTGGAGTTCGCCCGCGAAGACGAGTGTGTCGAGGTGACTCCTGAGTCGATCAGGATCCGCAAGCTGATCCTCGACGCCAACGAGCGGATGCGCGCAGCCCGTTCACGCGCCCGCGTCTAGGGTCCGCTGACGTTGCAGGATCCTCCTCCGGCTCTGACTGACGACGACGCGCGGCGCCCTGCCGCCGTCGTCGTCGGTCGTCCGGGGGGCACTACGCCTGGCGACCGTCCACGGGGGAACCACGTGCGGCGTCCTGCTTCTCTCTGGCTTTCCCTGGCCGGTTCGGTTGCTGTCGGAGTGGTTGCAGCCATTCTGGGGACCGCGCTGCATGCACAGGGTTGGGAACTGGCAGGAGTGACGGTGCCCCTGGGGGCCCTGGCTGCTGTCGCCCTGGTCGGGAGCACAGCTATATTCGCCGCGGTAGCCGCGCGGAACGTGTACCTGAGTCCCGTGGTCGGTGGAGTGGCCTACCTCGTGGTGGGCTGGTTCGCCGCCGTCGAGACCTACCCGCTGGTCCTGACCGATACAGGAGCGGATCCGGCGTTGCCCGCGGCAATCGCTGGAAGTGTCTGGGTTTTTGGAGTGGCCGTCGCGACGGTCCTGGCTACGCTGGTGTCCTGGTGGGCGCTACGCCCCCGGCGGTCCAGCCGGCTTCGCGCTGTGAAGCGCTGAGCCTAGTCGGCGCTGCGGTCCAGGTGGTGGGCCAGCATGATCGAGGTTGCGGTGCCATCGGTGTCGGAATCACGCACCGCGTATTCTTCGAGGATTTCGCGGATCCGGCGCATCATCTCGGTACGGTTGTCCTCGTTGAGTCGCACTCCGAGGCGCCAGACATCAATTTCGGACGGGTTCAGACCGTCAATCTCCTGCAGGAACGTCTCCACCAGCACGGGTGCCGCATTGGGAATCCTGCTGCGCCACGACAAACCTGTCGCGCGGTAGGGGATTTCCTTCGCTCCGCGGTTGCCGGTGCGGGGCTCTTCGGCGGCGAGGAATCCGGTGGCCAGCAGCGTGCGCACGTGGTGCAGTGCGGTCGCCGGGTTGAGGTCGAGGATTTCGGCGATTTCCTTATTGGTTCTGCCCTTGTGGAGGCATAACCGGAGGATTCGCAGTCTAACGGGGGAGCTGAGCGCACGGCCGCGCGCCTGTACGTCCTCATCAGTATCCATGCCTTAAATGATACGTCAGACCGCCCCAGTGATTGACATTTTCCAATCACTGACCGCCGGTGACCGCGTCACACTTCGGTGCGTATGTCCCACTGATCGGGCGGGTTCACTGGGACCTTACTGGCTCCAGGTCGGCTACCGGGCTAGAACCGTCGGGGGCGGCGTGGCGGCGGTGGAGGTACGGGCTTCGCCGCGGTCACCAGGTCCAGATTGACGACGACGTCGCCATGCCGGCGGGTGCGGACCGTGCAGCTAACGTTGTCGACGTGCACCAGGTCGCCCAGGGCGTCCGTCAGTCCACCGTCGAGGCGATACCGCACCACCACGCGGGTACCCACGGGAAGGTGCGTCAGCTGCTGTGCGGGGGAGTCCATTCTGTTCATCGTAGTGGGCAGGGTCATAGTGCTCGTGGTGGAGGCGATGCGGCAGCACCCGGCCGTTGCGTTAAGCTGGAAACGGAACCAAAGCCCCAACTGGAAAGGCGTGGGAAGTGACCTACGTAATCGCACAGCCGTGCGTGGATTTGAAGGACAAGGCCTGCATCGAGGAATGCCCCGTAGATTGCATCTACGAAGGCGAACGGTCCCTCTACATCCATCCGGATGAGTGCGTCGACTGCGGCGCCTGCGAGCCGGTGTGCCCGGTGGAAGCCATCTACTACGAGGATGACACCCCCGACCAGTGGGCCGAGTACTACAAAGCCAACGTCGAGTTCTTTGACGACATCGGCTCCCCGGGCGGAGCCGCGAAGCTGGGGAACATCGGCAAGGACCACCCGATCATCGCTGCCCTTCCGCCCCAGACCCACGACGTATGAGCGTCCAGGGCGGCAACCGGCAGTTCGGGATCGCCCTCCCGGACTACCCCTGGGACGCCATGGCGCCCTACGTGGCGATGGCAGGCAAGCACCTGGACGGCGCCGTCAACCTGTCGATCGGCACCCCGGTGGATCCCACGCCCGCCGTCATCCAGGACGCCCTGACAGCTGCTGCTGACGCGCCCGGCTACCCGACCACGCACGGCACCAACGAACTCCGGACGGCAATCAGCGACTGGTTCGCCCGTCGCAGGGGAGTCCACGGCCTGGACCCGGCGAACATTCTCCCCACCGTCGGCTCCAAGGAGCTCGTCGCCTGGCTTCCCACCCTCCTCGGGCTGGGCGAGGGCGACGTCGTCGTTCGCCCGACCGTCGCGTACCCCACCTACGACATCGGTGCGCTCCTGACCGGCGCCACAGCAGTGGCAGCCGACGACCTCTCCACCCTGGATGACGACACCCGCGCACGGGTGCGGCTGGTGTGGGTCAACTCGCCAGCGAATCCGACAGGTCACGTGTTGTCAGCCCCCGAGCTGGAGCGGATCGTCACTGATGTGCGGGCGCTCGGAGCGGTCGTCGCATCGGATGAATGCTACGCGGAGCTGGGCTGGGGCGACTGGGACAGTGCGCGTGGCGGTGAGGCAGTACCCAGCGTGCTCGACCCCCGCGTCAATGGCGGCGACCACACCAACCTGCTGGCCGTGTACTCGCTGAGCAAGCAATCCAACATGGCCGGTTACCGTGCGGCGTTCACCGCCGGCGACCCGGATCTGATCGCGAACATGGTCAACTCCCGCAAGCACGCCGGAATGATCGTGCCCTTCCCGGTTCAGGCCGCCATGCGCGCCGCCCTCGGCGACGACGGCCATGTGCAGGCCCAGAAGGACCTCTACCGGCTGCGCAGGGATCAACTGATTCCGGCGCTCCGGCACTTTGGGCTGGAAATCCAGGACTCTGCCGCCGGCCTGTACCTGTGGGCGACCGCGGGGGAGGACACGTGGGCCACCGTCGAACGGTTCGCCCGGCTCGGTATCATCGTGGGGCCCGGCACCTTCTACGGCGACGCCGGCCAAGGGTTCATCAGGGTGGCCCTGACCGGTACTGATCAGGGCATTGCGGCGGCGGCGGCGAGGCTCAGCGCCGCGCCGTAGGCCTGCAATAAGCCGGACCGGGCTGGCGGATTAGCGCTGGGGGTGCCCCTAAAGGTAGCGTTTTAGTTGAATGTGCTGTCGGTGCCGTAGAGCCAATCCATGCCCCACTCCTAGAGGAGAGTTCAATGACCGAGCAAAACGGTGCGTCCCTGCACTATGACGGAGGCAAACTCAGCCTCCCGATGGTCAACGCCGCTGAAGGCAACAATGGTTACGACGTGTCGAAGCTGCTCAAGCAGACCGGCGCTGTCACCTTTGACCCCGGCTTCATGAACACTGCAGCCACCACCTCGGCGATTACCTACATCGACGGCGACCAGGGCATCCTGCGCTACCGCGGATATCCGATCGACCAGCTGGCGCAGCACTCGAGCTTCCTTGAGGTCTCCTACCTGCTGATCTACGGGAACCTGCCCACCCCCACCGAGCTGGCCGCGTTCGACGACCGGATCCGCCGCCACACCCTGCTGCACGAGGAGCTCAAGGGCTTCTTTGGCGGCTTCCCCCGCGATGCGCACCCTATGCCGGTGCTGTCCTCGGCCGTGTCGGCGCTGTCGACCTTCTACCAGGACTCCCTCGACCCGTTCGACGACGAGCAGGTAGAGCTTTCCACCTTCCGCCTGATGGCGAAGCTCCCCGTGATCGCAGCGTACGCGCACAAGAAGTCCATTGGGCAGCCCATGCTCTACCCGGACAACTCGATGAACCTGGTCGAGAACTTCCTCCGGCTCTCCTTCGGTCTCCCCGCCGAGCCGTACGACCTCGATCCGATGATGGTCAAGGCCCTCGACCTGCTGCTGATCCTGCACGCCGACCACGAGCAGAACTGCTCGACGTCGACGGTCCGCCTCGTCGGCAGCTCCAACGCCAACATGTTTGCGTCGGTCTCGGCGGGCATCAACGCCCTGTTCGGGCCACTGCACGGTGGAGCCAACGAGGCTGTGCTGAACATGCTCCGCGACATCCAGGGCAAGGGTATGAAGCCCGAGGACTTCATGGAGAAGGTCAAGAACAAGGAAGACGGGGTGAAGCTCATGGGCTTCGGACACCGCGTCTACAAGAACTATGACCCCCGCGCCACCATCGTCAAGGCCACCGCCCACGACATCCTCAGCAAGCTCGGCGGCAACGACGAACTGCTTGACATCGCGATGCGGCTTGAAGAGAAGGCCCTCGCCGATGACTACTTCATCGAGCGGAAGCTGTACCCGAACGTGGACTTCTACACGGGCCTGATCTACAAGGCCATGGGCTTCCCCGAGAAGATGTTCACCGTGCTGTTCGCGATTGGCCGTCTTCCGGGCTGGATTGCGCAATGGCGCGAAATGATGCAGGACCCGCAGACCAAGATCGGTCGCCCGCGGCAGCTCTACACGGGCGAGCCGGAGCGCAACTACCCCGCGCGGTAGCGGGACCGGACGCCGCCCTCGCGTCGACCCACTAATAACGACGACGGCCGGTCACCTTGCGAGGTGACCGGCCGTCGCGGTTAATGCCGGGAAACCGTCGGGCGGTTCCTAGCTCGCATACCCTTGCGGGTTGTGCTTCTGCCAGCGCCAGTGATCCTCACACATCTGCTGCAGCGACCGGTGAGCAGACCAGCCAAGGTCAGCCAGGGCGGCCGATGGGTCAGCGTAGCTGACCGCCGCGTCGCCGGGCCGGCGGTCAGCGAATTCATACGGGATCTCGTGGCCGGCAGCTGCCGAGAAGGCGGCGAGGACTTCCAGGACCGAGGAACCGTTGCCGGTGCCCAGGTTCCAGCGGTGCACGCCGGCGTGGGTGCGCAGATAGTCGAGGGCGGCAAGGTGGCCGGCGGCGAGGTCCACCACGTGGATGTAGTCGCGGACGCCGGTGCCGTCGGGGGTGGGGTAGTCGTTCCCGAAGACCATCACCTTCTCGCGGCGGCCCACCGCCACCTGAGCGACGAAGGGGAGGAGGTTGTTGGGGATGCCGGTCGGGTCTTCACCGATCCGCCCCGACTCGTGGGCGCCGACGGGGTTGAAGTACCGCAGGAGCGCAATGTTCCAGCGACCGTCAGCTGCGCCGAGATCGGTGAGGATGTCCTCGATCTGTTCCTTGGTGCGGCCGTAAGGGTTCACGGCGTCCAGGGGCATCTTCTCGATCAGTGGCACCTCTTCGGAGGCCCCGTAAACGGTTGCTGAGGAGCTGAAGACCAGTGTCCTCACCTGACGTGTTTCCATGACCCGCAGCAGGTTCAGGGTGCCGCCCACGTTGTTGTGGTAGTAGTGCAGCGGTTGTGCCACCGACTCGCCGACGGCCTTCAGACCGGCGAAATGGATGACCGCGTCGATTGCCTCGGCGTCAAACACTGCGGTCAGCGCCGCCTCGTCCAGCAGGTCCACCCGGTGGAAGGTGAGGTTTTTCCCGCTGAGCTCCTTCACCCGGTCCAGTGCTGTCTCGGAGGAGTTCATCAGGTTGTCGACCACCACCACCTCGTGTCCGGCTTCGAGAAGAGCGAGTGTCGTATGGGAGCCTATGTACCCGCTACCGCCGGTAACCAAAATTTTCATACTTCCAGCCTAGTTTGTTCCCGCCGTATTGACCTGCTCAGCTGCTGTTGGGGCGCGTGAGTTGGGTCTACCCTTGAAGTCAGCGGGCCGAGCCCACGACCGGGTACCGGGCAGGCTCGCCGGGAAAGGTTGTGCTGATGATGTCCACCGGTGGGCCCGGGTGGCAGATCGTTGCTGATTCCTCGCCGGTGCTGCTGTTCTCCCTGTACCTGCGCGACTGTGCCGGGTTGGAGGCAGCGGGAAGCCCCTTATTGCCCCCGGTGATCCCTCCGGTGCGCCGGGTGGACCCGAGTCATCTGGTACACGCGGCGGGAGGGCTCACGGTCCTGCGGATCGAGTGGGAAACCTGGTGGCATCAGCTGGTGGGGGACTGCTTCAACGCCGAGGCGACCGCCCCACAGTTCCCCGAACTCGATTCGCTGCCTGCGTTGCAGCTTCTGGCGCAGGCCCACTATGGGGCGGGCCTCGACTGGGCTCGCGAGCGGCGCATCGAGTACGCCGCCCTGGCCCGTCGCCGGGGCAGATCCCGGCAGCGGGACCCGTTCGAACAGTTGGTTCAGGAGCGCGAGCTTGAACTGGGCAGAGATGCGCTGTCGTTCACTTTGCAGGTGGTGGAACTTCCACTCAGCGAGGCGCGGGCCTGGTTCGTGGAGCCAGGCACCCTGCTGATGAGCCAGGACCTCGCCGCTGACCCGCCAACCTTCAGCAGCTACGTGCGACCAGTGGTCGAACTGCTCGCCTAGCGCCCCACCACGCGCGCTGAAGCGCGGTTAGGGCTGCTCGGCGTCGTCGGCGGCGAGGAGGACGCGGATCTGGCCGGTGGTCGTCTCGACGGCGGTCCACCCGTGCCCGGCACGGGTCCATTCGAGGCCTCCGAAGGCCACTGACTCGATGTGCAGGGCCTTCGCGTTGGCTACCGCCCACTGTGCGGCCGCCCAGCCCGTAGCGCCGGTGGCTTCGAGAATGAGCGATCGGTCATCCACCACTGTCGAGCCGATTGATCCGAAGGCCGTCGCAGCCGCAGCCTGGACCGATTCGGGGTCCCCCACCTCGTCGGCCCCGCGCAGTACACAGTTCAGGGACGCGGGGGAGTTGCCAGTAAGGGCTGAAGCGAACGCCCGGCCCTCCGCCTCATGGTCGGCATAGGCGTCAGGGAGCGCACTGCGCTGCACCGCCTGCGCAGCCTCCGTGATGGGCAGCGACTCGTACCCCGGGATGTCCACCAGTGCGTCGTAGAACGCGCCGGCAGCGTAGAGCGGATCCTGCACCTGGTCGTCGGTGCCCCACCCCTGGGAGGGGCGCTGCTGGAAGAGGCCACGTGAGTCGGGTCCGGCCTCGTCCCCGTAGTCGAGGTTGCGCAGCCCCGACTCCTGGACGGCGGTGGCCAGCGCAATCGACGCAGCGCGCGCGGGGAGGCCCCGCGCCACCGCCACCGCAACGATCAGGGAGGCGTTCTGCGCCTGTTCAAGACCCAGCTCATACGTGTCATTGCCGACGACGGCGGTGCACCGTTCCCGCACCAGGACCTCGGAGGAGTTCACCTGGCTGACCGCGAGGTAGATCCCGCCCGTCAGCACCGCCAGCAGGATGACGAGGACGATCGCCGTCTTCCGGCGGCGGCGTCGACGTGCCTCGGCCTTCGTGTACGCCACGGCTACCTAGTTGGCGTGCAGCACTGAGTTCAACGCGACGCCGTGGCCGCTGCGGGGACGGGCCTCAACGACGCCGGTGGCCGAGTTGCGGAGGAACAGGAGGTGCGACTCGCCGGAGAGCTCGGACGCCTTGACCACTCGCGCATCCGGCAGGGTCACCTTGGTGCCAGCCGTGATGTACAGGCCGGCCTCGACGACGCAATCGTCGCCGAGGGAGATCCCGATGCCGGCCTGCGCGCCGAGGAGGCACCGTTCCCCGATGGAGACGCGTTCCTTGCCGCCGCCGGAGAGGGTGCCCATGATGGAGGCCCCACCACCGATGTCCGAACCGTCGCCAACCACCACACCGGCGGAGATACGACCCTCGACCATTGAGTGTCCGAGGGTGCCGGCGTTGAAGTTGACGAATCCCTCGTGCATCACAGTGGTTCCGTCGGCGAGATGGGCCCCCAGGCGAACCCGGTCGGCGTCGGCAATGCGCACGCCGGTGGGCACCACGTAGTCGACCATCCGGGGGAACTTGTCCACCCCGTAGACCACTACGGCGCCGCGGGAGCGCAAGCGCAGTCGGGTGGTGTCGAAGTCTTTGACGGGGCAGGGCCCGAAGTTGGTCCACACCACGTTGGACAGGAGCCCGAACAGCCCGTCGAGGTTGATCGAGTTGGGGGCGGCGAGCCGATGGGACAGCAGGTGAAGGCGCAGGTAGGCGTCGGCGGCGTCGGCTGGCGGGGCGTCCAGATCACTCTGCACCTGGACGACCTCCTGGCGGGTGCCGCGGAGGTCATCGGCGCCGGCCAGGGCCGTGAGGGAATCCCTCAGATCCTCCTGGGTAGGGCCGCCAAGCTCCGGGCGGGGGAACCACACGTCGAGGACGGTGCGGTCGGCGGTGAGGGTCGCCAGGCCAAGTCCGTGGGCTGAGCGGGGGCCAGAATGGGCTGGGGCGGGGGCTGTGGCTCGTTCAGTCATGGCCTCAAGTCTACCGAGCGATAGGCTGGATCAATGACCGCACACCTTCCTCCCGCCCTTGATCTGACCGCCGATGTTGCCCTCCTGACCGCCTCGCTGCTGGACATCGAGAGCGTGTCGGGGAACGAGCTGACCCTTGCCGACGCCGTCGAGACCGCCCTGCAGGGATACCCCCATCTGGAAGTGGTGCGCGACGGCGATTCCATCATCGCCCGGACCTCGCTGGGCCGGGCTGAACGGGTGATCCTCGCGGGCCACCTGGATACCGTCCCCCTGCCGACCGTGCCGGGTTCCCGCGGCACCGTGCCGAGCACCTGGGACGGGGAGGTCCTCTACGGCCGGGGCGCAACCGATATGAAGGGTGGAGTGGCGGTCCAGCTGGCCCTGGCCGCAGAGCTGACCAACCCGGCCCGCGACATCACCTATGTGTTCTACGACCACGAGGAAGTGGAAGCCTCACTCAGTGGGCTGGGCCGGTTGGTCGAACGGTTCCCTGACTGGTTGACTGCCGACTTCGCGGTTCTGCTGGAACCCACCGACGGCACCGTCGAGGGCGGGTGCAACGGAACTGCCCGTTTCAACGTGACCACCACCGGCCGGGCCGCGCACTCCGCCCGTGCCTGGATGGGGGAGAACGCAATCCATGCTGCGGCCGACATCCTAGCCCGGCTGCGGGACCACGAGCCATTGACCGTCGACGTCGACGGCCTGGCTTACCGCGAAAGCCTCAACGCCGTGATGATCAAGGGCGGTACCGCAGGGAACGTGATTCCTGACCGTACGGTGATCGAGGTCAACTACCGGTTTGCGCCCGACAAGTCACCCGACGACGCCGAGGCGTACGTCAGGGCCGTGCTGGCGGGCTACGACATTGAACGCACGGATGCGGCAGCCGGCGCGCGTCCCGGTTTGAACCACCCTGCGGCCGCCGACTTCGTCGCAGCAGTGGGAGCCGAGCCCAAGCCGAAGTACGGTTGGACCGACGTCGCGCGGTTCAGCGAACTGGGAATCCCTGCAGTGAATTTTGGACCCGGCGACCCGCTACTGGCCCACTCCGACAACGAGCACGTGAGCGCCGACGAGATCAGGCAGTGCCTTACCGCACTGCGGACCTGGCTGGGTTAGAACCCCCTACACGAAAGAGTGCGGCTACACCCCAGGGTGTAGCCGCACTCTTTTGCGTAGCGCTAAACGTCGCTGACGATCAGCGCCCTAGACGATCAGGGCACGGGGGCGGCAGTGGCCAGCTCCGTGTCAGCGGTCTTCTTCACCTTGCGTCCCGTCCTGAAGCTCAGCAGCGTGGAAAGCTTGTTGGCGACCGATGACAGGATGAAGTTGATCAGGATGAAGATGAACGCGGCAATCAGCAGGGACTGCAGCAGGTTACCTTCACCCACGCCGAGGCGGCGTGAGTACTGCAGCAGCTCGGCGTAGCCGATGATATAGCCCAGGGCCGAGTCCTTAAGGATGACCACGAACTGGCTGACCATTGCTGGAAGCATTGCCACCAGAGCCTGTGGGATCTCGATGCTCCGCAGGGATTTGCCCGGCGTCATGCCGATGGCCATCCCCGCTTCGCGTTGGCCTTTGGGAAGGCCGTGCACACCCGAGCGGACCAGTTCGGCAATCACCGACCCGTTGTACAGGGTCAGGGCCGTGACGACAGCCACGAAGATGGGATCGGTGATGAACGGCACCTCTGCGAGGGCCAGCCAAAGGAAAATCATCATCAGCAGCACTGGGACGGCCCGCAGGAACTCGACGACCAGCCCAGCGAACCAGCGGATGGGCGCGATGTGGGACAGCCGTCCGATACCGAACACCAGACCGAACACGATCGACGTCACCACGGCCACTGCTGCGGCTTTCAGCGTGCTGAGCAGGCCAGGGAGTATGAAGAACTCCCAGGTGCGGCCTTCAAGGAAGGGTGTCCATTTGGCGGCGGCAAACTGCCCCTGACCGGCCAGCGCAACCACTACGTAAGCCAACAGACCAGCCACCAGCAGAACACCGGCGATGTTGCCGATGAAGATGCGGCGCTTGCCCTTGGGGCCTGGCGCGTCGAACAGGACTTGTTGTGCGCTCATCGTGCCACCGCCAGTTTTCTTGACAACCAGGTAGTCAACAGGCCAATGGGGACAACGATAATCACGAAGCCCATGGCGAAGACGAAGAAGATGGGGATCACCAGGTCGCCCTGGAACTCGATCATCTGCTTCATCAGGTTGGATGACTCGACGACGGATCCCGCGAAGGCGACCGTCGAATTCTTGGTGAGGGCGATCAGGACGTTGCCCAGCGGGGCAACGGCGCCGCGGAGCGCCTGCGGGAGGATCACCAGGCGTGCGGCCGGGAGGAAGCTGAGCCCGATCGCGCGGGCTGCTTCGGCCTGGCCAAGCGGGACGGTGTTCACGCCGCTGCGGATCGCCTCACAGACGAAAGCGGCGTGGTAGATGCTCAGCCCCAGGATGGCGAGGCGCAGAAAGTTCAGCTGGAAATCTTCGGCGAGGACAACGTTCAGCTGCCCCCAGAGTCCAAGGATGCCGAAGGCGATGATCACCGTCAGCGGAGTGTTCCGGAAGATATTCACATACGCGGCACCGAACCACTGGAGACTGGCGATCGGTGAAATGCGCATGAGCGCAAGGATGGTTCCCAGGATGAATGACCAGATAGCGGCCCAAAACGTCAGCTGGATATTGACCCAGAACGCTCCAGCGACGTCGTACGTCTCAAAGAGCGATAGGAAATTATCCATGGTTCACCTCTTCCGTGGTGGTGAAATGCCTTGGTGGGGCAGCCGCCAGGCCGCCCCACCAAGGCATTAAACGGTTGGAGCCTAGGCGCAGGCGTCAGGTTCTGGTGGGTTCAGTTCCTCGTTGTACGAGTAGTCAGCACCCTCGGTGTTGGCCATGATGGCCTCTTCCCAGGCACCCTCGTCGATCATCTTGACGATGGCGGCGTTGATGTCTTCACACAGGTCGCTGCCCTTGGTGAGGC
Organism: Arthrobacter sp. 147(2020); assembly: GCF_013116715.1. Taxonomy (NCBI): domain Bacteria; kingdom Bacillati; phylum Actinomycetota; class Actinomycetes; order Micrococcales; family Micrococcaceae; genus Arthrobacter; species Arthrobacter sp. 147(2020). The sequence continues at coordinate 19,762 of NZ_JABFOM010000003.1, read as the reverse complement.
CAACTCCGTAGTTCTCCTCGGAGAACGGGTTGCCCACCACCTTGAACTGACCGGCGTTGGCTTCCTGGGCGGCGAGACCGGCCAGGATGATGTCATCGGTGGTGACGGCGTCGATCTGGCCGCCGCCCATCAGCGAGACACACTCGGCGTAGCCGGGCTGCTCCACCAGGTTGGCGTCGGCACCGAACTCTTCGTTGATGCGTGCGGCCGAGGTGGAACCGGCAACTGAGCAGAGGTTCTTGTCGGTCAGCGACTCAGGTCCGGTGATTTCCTCGTCATCGGCGCGGACCAGGAGGTCCTGGCCAGCTACGAAGTAGGGTCCGGCGAAGTCGACGGTTTCCTTGCGCTCATCGGTGATGGAGTAGGTCGCGAAGATCATGTCCACCTCTTCGGTGGAGAGCAGGTTTTCGCGGTTGGCTGAGGGAGCCTCGACCCATTCGATCTGGTCCTCGGAGTAGCCAAGCTCGGTTGCCACGTACTTGGCAACGTCGACGTCGAAGCCGGTGTACTCGCCGCCCTCGTCGAAGCCAAGGCCCGGCTGGTCGAACTTGATGCCGATGCGGATGCTGTCGGAAGCGGCTTCCGAACCGGTATCGTCACTGCCCTCGTCCCCTCCGCCACAGGCGGAAAGGGTGAGTGCGGCTGCAGCAGCCATGGCGGCTACTGCATAACGGTGCTTGCGCATGATTTCTCCTTGCGTTCGTCTATTTTGATGAAAATTGTTCCGTGCGGTGGCAGCTAGTGCGCGAGGATCTTGCCGAGGAAGTCCTTGGCACGGGGGCTCTGGGGGTTGGTGAAGAACTCTTCGGGAGTAGCTTCCTCAACGATCTGGCCGTCGGCCATGAAGATCACCCGATCGGCGGCTTTGCGGGCGAAGCCCATCTCATGGGTCACCACGATCATGGTCATGCCCTCCTTGGCCAGGGTGACCATGGCGTCGAGCACTTCGTTGATCATCTCGGGGTCGAGTGCGGAGGTCGGTTCGTCGAACAACATCACCTTGGGCTGCATGGCAAGCGCCCGGGCGATGGCGACACGCTGTTGCTGGCCGCCGGAGAGCTGGGCCGGCAGTTTCTGGGCCTGGTTGTCAACGCCAACCCGCTTCAGCAGGGACATGGCCAGCTCTTTGGCTGGGCCGCTCTTCATGCCCTTGACCTTGATGGGGCCGAGGGTCACGTTCTCGAGGATGGATTTATGGGCAAACAGGTTGAAGGACTGGAACACCATCCCGACGTCGGCACGGAGCTTCGCCAGTGCCTTTCCTTCTGCGGGCAGTTCGACACCATCGATACGGATTTCGCCGTCGTCGATGGTTTCCAGCCGGTTGATGGCGCGGCACAGGGTCGACTTTCCGGAACCTGATGGGCCGATGACCACCACCACCTCCCCGCGGGCAACCTCGAGGTTGATGTCCTGCAGCACGTGCAGTTCGCCGAAGTGCTTGTTGACGTTCTTCAGCAGTACAAGCGGCGTCTGCGCCGATGGTGCAGCGGACGCGGACGAGTTTGCTTCGAAATCACTGGTCATAGTGATGAATGTAGCGAAGGATTGCCTGCTGGCAAGACACCTTGGTACCGAATGTCGAAATCGTGACTCAAGAGCAACCAAGACTGCGAGGGGTTGCGGTGGCCCGATAGGCTCAAAAGATGCCTTCCAACGAGTTCACCCAGGATCCAGTACCGACGACTGCAGCACACACGCCGACCCGGCGCCGCGGGCAGGTTGAGTTGCGCCGTGACCAGACCCGGACACCCCAATCCGACCGGTACCTGCTCGACTCCGGGAGTGGCAACCACTTCACCAAGACGGATCCGTGGCGGGTGCTGCGCATCCAGAGCGAGTTCGTTGAAGGGTTCGGCACGCTCGCGGAGCTGGGCCCGGCGATCAGCGTATTCGGATCCGCCCGCACCCCACGGGATTCCCCGTTCTATGCAATAGGCGAGGAAGTAGGTCGCCGGCTGGTGGAGGCGGGCTATGCAGTGATCACCGGTGGCGGACCGGGCGCCATGGAAGCAGCCAACAAGGGTGCCTGCGAGGCGGGCGGCATGTCGGTGGGTCTGGGTATCGAGCTTCCGTTCGAGCAGGGGATGAACGAGTGGGTGGACCTGGGCGTCAACTTCAGGTACTTCTTCGCCCGCAAGACCATGTTCGTTAAGTACGCCCAGGGCTTTATTGTGCTGCCTGGTGGCTTCGGTACCCTCGATGAACTCTTCGAGGCGATGACCCTGGTCCAGACCCAGAAGGTCACCTCCTTTCCGATCGTCCTGATCGGCACCGAATTCTGGACACCCCTGTGGGACTGGGTCCGCGGCAGCCTGCTGGCGAACGGGATGATCTCCGCCAAGGACCTGGACCTGGTGCACCTGGTGGACGACCCAGCCGAGGCGGTCCGGTTGGTGCGCGCCGACACCGCATCCCATGTCTCCCCCTGACGGGACGCCGTCGTCGTCGCCGATGATGGGGTGGGTATCGTAGAACGGTGAGCATCTTCCTTGTCCTGGTCGCGATAGCAGTACTCGGCGCGGTGGCTTTCGCGCTGGTGGGTGGGCGCCGCCCCGGGGGACAGGACACCACGCCCGACGACGGCTTCGCCGGGTTGGTCGAACCCACCCCATCCCTGCCATCGGTGCTGTTGCCCGACGAGCCGGATGCCGCCGACGTGGGAGCAATCCGGTTCGCTCCCGCCCTGCGTGGATACCGGATGGACCAGGTCGATGAGGTCCTTGATCGACTGGCCGCAGCGCTGGAGGAGCGCGACACGACGATTGCCGAGCTTCGCCAGGCACGCCAGGATCACCCGTGAGCGGCGGTGTCCGCGGTGAGGACGGACTGATCCGGTGCGACTGGGCGGATTCCACACCTGACTACCGCAGATACCACGACGAGGAATGGGGCCGCCCCGTCCAAGGCGATGCGGCGCTTTTCGAACGGCTCAGTCTTGAAGCTTTCCAGTCGGGCCTGAGCTGGCTCACGATCCTGCGCAAGCGTGACGCCTTCCGGGCAGCGTTCAGCAACTTCCAGCCGTCAGTGGTGGCCGGGTTTGACGACGCCGACGTCGAACGTCTGATGCAGGACTCGGGGATTGTCCGCAACCGGGCGAAGATTCTCGCCACTATCGCCAACGCCCGCGCGCTCCAGCAGCTACCGCCGGGGGAGTCCCTGGGCATGCTGCTGGAACTGCACCGTCCGGCTCCCCGGCCGGCGCCTGACACCTTGGCCGATGTTCCTGCGGTGGTCCCGGAATCGGTGGGTTTGGCGAAGGCGCTGAAGGCTCGGGGATTCAGGTTCGTGGGTCCCACCACGGGGTACGCGATGCTCCAGGCGACGGGGTATGTCAATGACCATCTGCACCGCTGTTGGGTACGGGGTTCGATGTGACCCACGACGCACCGCGATTCGCCCAGTCGGCTTACGTGTTGGATAATGAAGGTGGATCAATGCGCGGGGGCCAGCATGCCGCCGTGTACGTGAAGTTAATTTTCGTTGACGGGCGGCCGGGGATCCCGGGCGCGCACTTGTGAAGGGATACTCCTTATGGCTGCGATGAAACCGCGGACCGGCGATGGGCCGATGGAAGTCACCAAAGAGGGACGCAGCCTGATTATGCGGGTCCCCATCGATGGTGGCGGGCGTCTCGTCGTCGAGCTCAACGCGGAGGAAGCCGGAAAGCTCAAGGACTGTCTCCTCACCGTCACCGAGTAATTACCGATTACAATCCGGTCGCAGGGGGGCGACCGTACCGGGCGGCGGCCGCATCACCCGATAGGTGTGACCGGCCGCCCTGGTTTTAGCGGCTGGCTGGCATCTTGACGGCGAGCAACAGACCGTGGCCGGTCGGAAGCAGTGCTGTGACCAACTGATCGTGGTCGCGAATGGTCCGGCCCACCTGGCGCGTGACGTTCGTTGACTCGTCCCGGATTGCGGGATCCGCTACCCGGTCCTGATCCAGCGCATCGTTGAGCATCAGCATGCCGCCGGGCTTGAGCAGGCGAATGGCCTGGTTCACGTAGAGCGGGAGACCGGCCTTGTCGGCGTCGATAAAGACGAGATCATACGCGGCGTCGGTCAGACGTGGCAGCACATCGGCTGCCCTGCCCGAGATGGTGCGGGTCCGGTTTCCCGGCACACCAGCCTCGGCGTAGGCTTCCCTGGCCGCCCGCAGATGGTCGACGTCGGAGTCAATCGTGGTCAGAACCGCCTGCGGACCCAGACCCCTCAGGATGCACACTCCCGAGACTCCCGCTCCCGCACCAATCTCCACAACCGTCTGCGCCTTCGACGTTGCAGCCAGAACGGTCAGGGCCGCGGCAACACCGGTGCTAACCGGGGTGACCCCGAGCTCGTAGGACCGGTCCCGCGCCCGCAGGAGCACGTCGTCCTCATCGGGGAGTCCCTCGGTGTAGGACCAGCTGCTCTGTTTGTCCGCGCTCATATGTATACCGCTGTCTTCTCGCTCAGGTTGTGTGCATTTCGACGTCCAGCCGCCGGGTTGCCCTGCGGCGGGGATAAGTTCTCCTTACCAGCGTACTGGGTGCCGGCCCTTGGCCCTACTGGGCGACGGCCCCGCAGAGTGTCCTGGTCCGCGCCCGAACCGCCAGCAAGGCGTCCGGCATAGTTTTTCAGCGATCTCCCAGCTTGATAGGGCAATATTCAAGCCCGGGCATCCGGTCCTTCATCGGCCGCGAATACCCTAGGAGACGGCAGCAGCCGTCCCACACTGGGAGGAGAGGTTGATGTCCACTTCGCAAACGACGGCGGCCGATTCGACCGTTGCCGATGGAGCCCCCGAGCCGGAAGCCGCTTGGGTGGCGCCGTCCTGGGAAGAGGTAGTGACTGTCCACTCGCCGAAGGTTTACCGTCTGGCCTACCGGCTGACGGGCAACAAGTTCGACGCCGAGGATCTCACTCAGGAAGTGTTTGTCCGGGTCTTCCGGTCACTCGCCAATTTCAAGCCGGGCACCCTTGACGGCTGGCTCCACCGCATCACCACCAACCTGTTCCTCGACCAGGCCCGCCGCAAGAGCAGGATCAGGTTCGACGGGCTCACCGAGGAGGCCGAGAGCAGGCTTCCGAGTTCACATCCGGGCCCCGAACGCAGCTTCGAGTTCAACAACCTTGACATCGACGTGCAGGCCGCGCTGGAAGAGCTTCCCCCCGATTTTCGTGCCGCAGTGGTTCTCTGCGACCTTGAGGGTCTTGCCTACAACGAGGTCGCGGAGGCGCTCGGCGTCAAACTCGGCACCGTGCGCTCCCGGATTCACCGTGGCCGCACGATGCTGCGGGAAAAGCTCGCCCACCGGGATCCGGCCCTGACTGCCGCGAAGGGCCCGCGGATGAAGATGCCCCGGATCGCAGGTGCCCGTTAGCGGCCATGCGACATCCGAAGCGACATCTAGCTGACTTCGTCGACGGGGAGTTGCCTTCTGGCCGCCGCCGGGCGGTCGAGAACCATCTTGCTCGCTGCGGCCCCTGCCGGGAGATCGTGCAGGCGCATCGTGGTGTCCGGGACAGGCTCCAGAACTCCGAGATCCCGCGGCCCGACGCCGATCTGGTGGGAAGGATCATGGCGACCGCCCACCACGAACCTGCCCACACTCCGGTGGACCTGACCGACGCCGTCGGGCACCACAGCGAGGGGGCCCGCAGGGTGAGCGGGTTTGCGGCGCGTCACCGCACACCCATGGCCGTCACCGGCGGACTCGCCGTGGTGGCACTGGCAACCCTCACGGGTGCCTACGCGCTCGGTGCTGAGTCGGAGGACGACGTCCTCGCCGACACTGGACGAAATGGTGCGCTGATGGCGGGCTGGGAGTCGGTTGCACCCGAAACACCCTCCCTGCTGGATGCCAGCGAACTCGAGGAACTCAGGGGTGGCGGCTGGTACTGCCCGGACCTGGAGATGATGGGATTCACGGTCTCCAGCGCCGAAGCGATTACCGTTGCCGGCCGACCCGCACTGATGATGGTGCTTGAGGACGGGGCCGATTCGGTGACCATCTACGAACAGCGGAAACTGGGCAGTGGTCGTCAGCCCGAGGCCTCCCCGCCCATCAACGCCGTCACCGGAAATTCAGTCACCGCTGACGGCTTCGAACGTATTGGTGGAATGCAGCGCCAGCTCTGGGTGCACCCTGGCCACTCCTGGCAGGTGGTGCTCGACTCCCGGTCGGTGACCTATACGGTGATTTCCAGTCTGCCCGCCGCCGAAATGCCTGCGGCCGTCAACCAGCTGGTGCTGGCCGAACACTCGCAGCTTGCGCCCACCAAGCCGACCTCTCACGATCCGCTGAGCCGGATCCTTCGGGGCCTCAACAAGCTGGCCCAGCCATCCTCGGGGCAGTGAGCCAAATAGCTCCTGTCGCCGCAGAAAGGTAGTCTTCTTCCGTGTTTGGAATCAACGGGCTCGAGTTTCTGCTGCTAGCGGTGATCGCCGTCATGGTGCTCGGACCCGAACGCCTCCCCGAGTATGCAGGTCAGCTGGGGCGGCTCGTCAAAGACCTTCGACGGATGGCCACTGGCGCCCGGGAACAGCTCCGCGACGAGGTGGGTCCGGAACTTGACGAAGTGGACTGGCGCAAGCTCGACCCCCGCCAGTACGACCCTCGCAGGATCATCAAGGAAGCCCTGCTCGACGACGTGCAGGAAGCGTTCAAACCAGTCAGCGGCGGTGCCCCGGGTGCCGCTGCGCCGGGCGCCCCCGCGTCGGCCAAGGGTGGAGCGGTGGCCCCGGCCGGATCGACGCGCTCCCGGCCGATGCCGTCAGTAGCCAGCTCGCCCCATCTAGCGGCCGGCGAGCCAGCTCCGTTTGATCTGGAAGCCACCTAGGCCGCCCGGCGCCGTCCGCACCGCCTAAGTGGGAGTGACCTTCAGTCGCAGATCGCCGAGCCCGCGAGGACGGCGTGCAAGGGCTCCGGCGATATCGCGCAGTTCCCGCGCGGCCGCCGAGTCGCTGGCGCCCGCAACAATGGGCTGCCCGCTGTCGCCGCCCTCCCGCAACGCAACCTCCAGAGGAACACTGCCCAGCAGTGGCACCGGGTACCCCATCGCTTCGGTGAGGCGCCCCGCGAGAGCCTGGCCGCCGCCCGTGCCGAACAGTTCCATCCGTTCCCCGCCAGGAAGTTCAAGCCAGGACATGTTCTCGATGACTCCTGAGACTTTCTGACCAGTCTGGGCGGCGATGGTACCGGCCCGCTCCGCCACGTCCGCTGCGGCTGTCTGCGGCGTGGTGACCACCAGGATCTCCGAGGAGGGAAGGAGCTGTGCGACAGAGATCGCGATGTCTCCCGTGCCGGGGGGCAAATCCAGGAACAGGACATCCAAGTCACCGAAATGCACGTCGCCGAGGAACTGCTCCAGAGCCCGGTGCAGCATTGGTCCACGCCACGCCACCGGCTGGTTGCCGCTGATGAACATACCGATGGAGATGACTTTGACGTCCATCGCCACAGGGGGCAGGATCATCTCATCCACCCGGGTGGGCGCCTGGGTGATTCCCATCAGCGAGGGCACAGAGAAGCCGTACACGTCGGCGTCGACAATCCCCACCCGCAACCCCTGCGCCGCCATCGCCACCGCAAGGTTGACCGTGACACTGGACTTTCCGACGCCGCCTTTCCCGCTGGCCACCGCATAGATCCGGGTAAGGGACGAGGGCTCGTTGAAGGGGATACCCTTCCGGTCGCCGGGCCCCTTGAGTTGTTCCTTGAGTTGGTTCCGCTGCTCCTGGGTCATCACTCCGAGTCGGACCTCCACTGCCGAAACCCCTGGCAGGCCGCCCACTGCTGCCTCAACGTCCCGGGTGATCGTGCCCCGGAGCGGACAGCCCGCAATGGTGAGAAGGACGTCGACGGTGACCACGCCGTCGTCGAACGCGGTGCCAGCCACCATCCCGAGTTCAGTGATGGGTTTGCGAAGTTCGGGATCGATCACGGTCGCCAGGGCTGCTTCAATGTCCTCCAGCGGTGTGACTAAAGGACCCGTCACGTCCGGTCTGTCCGCTTGGGCTGAAGCTTCGGCAGGGACGCCGTCTGCTCACCGCTCCTGCGCCGGGCCTTCTTGTGCAGCGCGGTGTCCTTGTCATCGGTGTCGAGGATTTCCTCGAGCACCGAGCGGAGCTCAGACCTGACGTAGTCGCGGGTGGCAACCTCGCGGATGGCGATGCGGAGTTCGGCGATCTCGCGGGTCAGGTATTCGGTGTCGGAGAGGTTGCGTTCGGCGCGCTGGCGGTCCTGGCGGAGTGACACCCGGTCGCGGTCGTCCTGCCGGTTCTGGGCGAGCAGCAGTAGCGGAGCAGCGTAGGACGCCTGGAGGGAGAGCATCAGGGTTAGCAGGGTGAAACCGATAGCGGCGCTGTCGAAACGCAGTCCGCCGGGCGCCCACGAGTTCCAGGCCAGCCAGACCGCAACAAACACCGTCATGTAGAACAGGAACTGGGGGGTCCCCATGAACCGGGCAAAGTTCTCGGTGGCGCTGCCGAACCGGTCCGGGTTCGGGCGCAAGCGGGGCAGCCAGCGGGTCCGGCTCTCACGGGGGGTGTCGAGCCCCGTCGCAGTGGTCTTGATTCGCTCAGCCATTGGTTGCTCCCTTCGTCAGCCCGGGATAGTCGTTTGCGGCCCGCCAGTCGTCGGGCAGGAGATGGTCAAGGACGTCGTCCACGGTGACCGCCCCGACCAGCCGGCCCTCCTTGTTGACCACGGGGAGGGAGTTGAGGTTGTAGGTGGCAAGGATGCGCGCCACCTCACTGATGTTGGCCTGGTCGCCGACGGGTTCCAGATCGGTATCTACGATGTTGCCCAGCTGCTCGGGTGGCGGGAACCGCAGCAACTGCTGGATGTGGACGACGCCCAGGTACCGTCCGGTCGGCGTCTCCAGGGGCGGCCGGCAGACGAAGATCGACGACGCCAGAGCGGGAGTGAGTTCCTCCCGGCGGACATGGGCCAGCGCTTCCGCCACAGTCGCCTCCGGCGGGAGGATGACCGGCACCGTCGTCATCATGGAGCCTGCGGTGTCCTCCTCATACTGGAGCAGCCGCCGGACGTCCTCGGCGTCCTCGGGTTCCATCAGCGCCAGCAGGTCTTCCTTCTGGGCCTCGGGGAGCTCATTCAGCAGGTCGGCGGCGTCGTCCGGGTCCATTTCCTCAAGGACATCGGCGGCGCGCTCGCGGTTCAGGGACGAGATGATCTGCACCTGGTCGTCGTCGGGCAGCTCCTGGAGGATGTCCGCAAGCCGGTCGTCCTGCAGCGCGCCTGCAATCTCGGTGCGCCGCTTGTCGCTCATCTCGTGGAGTGCGTCGGCGAAGTCGGCGGGTTTCAGGTCCTCATGCTGCGCAACGAACTGGGAAGCACCCTGGGGCTCTGCAGTGCCGCCGTGGTAGGCATCCATCCAGTCGACGATCAGGCGCTCGCCGCGTCGGAGACCGCGTAGGGGCGATGACCCAGCCCCGCGCCTGATGAACATCTGGGACACGTGCCAGTCGCCGGCACGGTCCATCTCGATGGCAATGTCCTCGATGGTCGCTTCTCCGCTGCCGTCACGGAGGGTGACCCGTCGGTCAAACAGCTCACCGACGACCAGCATTTCGGCGCCCCGCTGCTCGAAGCGGCGCAGGTTGACCAACCCGGTACAAATAATCTGGGTGGAGTCAATAGAGGTGACCCGGGTCATCGGCACGAAGACGCGCCGTTTGCCAGGAACCTCAACCACCAGGCCCACCGCCTGCGGGGCGGCGTTCGGTCCGGGATCCAGGACGACGGCGTCGCGAAGCCGGCCCAGACGGTCACCCAGGGGGTCAAACACGTCGAGGCCAAGCAGGCGCGCCACGAAGACACGGGTCGGGTTAGTACTCACCTGCCTAGGCTACTTCGGAACACCGTGTTCTGCGTTATTCGGTTGGGAGCCGGCGGGGGCTAGTTCACTGCGAGCGATACGAACCCACAGCACGGTCAAAGTGGGCAAGAATGGGACCATGTCAAACGTGCTTGGACGAACGGCGTCACGGGATGAAAGCCGCATCCTGCCCAAAGGCGAGACCGTCGGGCGGTACAGTGCCTACCTGGATGCCCAGAAGGCAGTGGACTACCTTGCCGACAGCAAGTTCCCGGTCCAGAAGGTCTCGATCATTGGCAGCGACCTGAAAACAGTCGAGCGGGTCACCGGGCGGCTCAGCTACCCACGGGTGGCCCTCGCCAGCGCGGCGACCGGTGCCTGGTTTGGCTTCTTCGTAGGCCTGATCCTCACCCTGTTCGGCGACGGCGGCGCGTACCTGCCGATCATTACCTCGATGGCGCTCGGCGCAGTGTTCTGGATGTTGTTCGGCGTGATCACGTATGCGTTCCAGCGGGGCAAGCGGGACTTCACCTCCACCAGCCAGGTCATCGCGACCAGCTACGACGTCATCGTCGAACCGGATGCGGCGGGCGAGGCACGTCGCATGCTGCAGCAACTGCCCATGAACGGGCAGTCCCAGCATCCCGGCAATGCCCCGCAGGGCTGGCAGCCCCCCGCAGGCGGTGGCCAGCCGCCTCAGCACCCGACGCCGCCGGCCGCCTGGCAGGATCCGCTGGCGCAGCCGCCCCGCGACAGCCAGCCTGCCGCTGCGCAGCCAGGCGGTCCGCAGAGTGCCACCGGTGACCCGACCCCGGAGTCAGGTCCCCGGCGCGGACAGTTCGCCGACCTCCCGGACGGCCGCCCCCAGTACGGGGTGCGGGTGACCCAGCCGGACAACGGGCAAGCTCCGGAGACAGCCGGCACGCAGGAACCCAGGGAGAACGCCGAACAGAATCCGAAGCAGTAACGTCCCCGGACGTCCCCACGGGGACCCGGGCGGGCAGCTGCAAGTACAGGCCGCGTCACGCGGGAAGCGGGACTCAGTCGCCTGATTCGCCGGCCAGGAGGGCGGACGCTGCCGCTAAATGACCGGGGTCCCCGGTCTCCAGAGCGAAGGTCGCGTAGCCGACGGGAGCTGCGGCCATCAATGCGGCACACCGGTCGGCAAGCCGCGGCTCGTCCCAGCCGGTAATGTCCCGGTAGGCGTCAACAGTCCTCGTGAACGCCTCTGGTGGCGCGCTGACCTGCTGGAACATGAAATCCAGGGCTGGGTCGCCCACAGCCGCCGTCGTCCAGTCGAGTACTGAGAGGATGCCGTCATCGGGTCCCAGCAACAGGTGTGCCGGATACAGTTCACCGTGGGTCAGGACGGTGCGATCCGGCCACAGTGAGTCGTCGTCGATCCAGCGGGACCACCGGGTCAGGAGCGAGTCGGCCACCGTGAAGTGTTCCTTCGCGAGGGCGATGTCCGCCCGCCACTTGTCACGCACGCCGGCAGATGTCCGGACGTTGACCCCGGCTGCGGCAGCATCGCCCACGTCCACGGAGTGCAGGGCGGCGATCAGCTGGCCCAGTGAGGTTGCATAGTGCTCTGACGAGGTGTCGAAATGCCACACCGGCTGACCAGCGTCGTCGAGCGTGAGGCCAGGGGTTCCGGGAAGCAGCGGGTAGGCAATGAGGTCAGCGGCCTTGATGCGCCAGTCGGGGACGGCCACGTCGAGGCGGGGTTTGAGGAAGTCGAGGATCAGGGCTTCCTCAGCGAGCTTCGCCGAGACGTCGGGGCGGCGGGGGAGCCGCAGCACCCACGGTTCGCCGTCGAGCGCGGTGGCGAACACCACGCGGTAGTCGAGCCCTGCCTCGTTAAAGCGCAGGCTCTCCGGATCCAGATCGAGACCATGACCGGCCGCCAGGGCCGTCAGCTCTGCAGGTGATGGCGCAGGCAACGGCGCTGACGGCTGGGCGGTCATCGGATTACTCGCCGGTGGGGCTGTAAATGCCCGCCATCCAGGCCTCGACGTTGTCAGCCTCGCGGGGCAGCGCCGCGCTCAGGTTTACGGGGCCGTCGGCGGTCATCAGGATGTCATCTTCGATCCGTACACCGATGCCGCGGAACTCCTCGGGTACTGACAGGTCCTCGTCCTTGAAATACAGGCCCGGCTCGATGGTGAACACCATGCCCTCGGTGAGGACCCCATCCAGGTAGAGCTCACGCTTGGCCTGTGCGCAGTCGTGCACATCCATGCCGAGGTGATGGCTGGTGCCGTGGGGCATCCAGCGCCGGTGGTGCTGGCCGTCCTGGGACAGTGCCACTTCGAGGGACACCGGGAGCAGGCCCCAGGCGTCGAGGCGTTCAGCCAGGACGCTGATTGATGCCTGGTGCACGTCACGGAACTTGCGGCCCGGCTGGGCGGCGGCGAATCCGGCGTCGGCCGCGTCGAGCACAGCCTGGTAGATTTTCCGCTGGATGTCCGAGTACTTGCCGTTCACCGGGAGGGTGCGGGTGATGTCGGCGGTGTACAGGCTGTCGGCTTCGACGCCGGCGTCCAGGAGCAACAGGTCACCGGCGTGGACCTGCCCGTTGTTCCTGATCCAGTGGAGCACCGTCGCGTTGTTGCCGGACGCTGCGATGGTGTCGTATCCCAGATCGTTGCCTTCCTCGCGTGCCCGGGCGAAGAAGGCACCTTCGACCACACGCTCACCGCGGGGGTGGGTGATGGCGCGGGGGAGTTCCTTGACCACTTCGTGGAACCCGTTGACGGTCGCGGCGACGGCAATCTTCATCTGCTCGACCTCCCACGAGTCCTTCAGGAGCCTGAGCTCGGAGAGTGCCTCGGCAAGTTTGCTGTCCAGCTCATCGGACTTTTCCAGGTCGACGCCGGTGTTGATCCGTGACGTGTCGACCAGTGCGTCGGCGTTGAGGTCCACCTCGCGCAGCAACCGGATCCGCATGCCGCCGACCTCGGGCACTCCCGCGTCCTTGGTGATCGCGACCTCCAGCTCGGCCAGGTCGGCTGTCTCAATCGACAGAAGTGCCCTGACCTGGGCGTGGGACAGACGGGAGCCGATCCAGAACTCGCCGTACCGCGCGTTGGCGTAGAACTCCGGGTTGTCGTGCCCGGCAAGCTCCCTGAAGTACAGGGTGGCGTGGTGTTGGCCACCGTCGTCGCCCTGGCCAGCCTCGGTGGGTTCCATGATCAGCACGGCGTCCGGCTCGTGGTCGAGTCCGAAACCGGTCAGGTGGGCGAACCCTGAATGTGGACGGAAACGGTAGTCGGTGTCATTGGAGCGCACCTTGAATGGCCCGGCAGGGATGACGATTCGCTCGCCGGGGAACTTGTCGGAGATGGCCCGGCGACGCTTCGCTGCGTAGGGCGCCACCTCCGCCTCGGCGGGCAGCTCGGTGGGCTTCGTCGCCCACTGTTGGGCCATGAAGGCCTTGAAAGCATCCGAATCCGGCCGCTGGGAACGGTTCTCGTTCCGGGCGGCGAGGGGCTGCTCCTCTGGGGTGAGAGGCGTCGCGGCGGTCTGGGACAGGGTGTTGTTCTCTGCAGTACTCACCCCCCTATGATCCCACCGGTACCGAAGGCAACCAAACAGTTGTCCACCGGTGCGTCGGCGCGGGCGTAGATTGGGTGGGTGAGAATCGACCTACACACCCACTCGACCGTCTCGGACGGCACCGAAAGCCCAGCCGTGTTGATCAGGGCGGCCCGGGACGCCGGACTCGACGTCATAGCACTGACCGACCACGACTCGACAGCTGGTTGGGGCCCAGCCGCGGAGGCGGCGCAGCAGGAAGGGGTTGCTTTGATCCCCGGGATGGAGGTCTCCTGCCGCACCGACACGGGCATCAGTGTCCATGTGCTCTCCTATCTTCACAATCCCCTGCATGCGCCCCTGGTGGAGGAGATCCAGCGGTCCAGGGATGCCCGGTTGTCGAGGGCGGAGCGCATGGTTGAACGCCTCGGCGCCGACTATCCCATCACCTGGGCGGACGTGCAGGAGCACATTGCCGAAGGCGCAACGGTCGGCCGTCCCCACATTGCTGATTCGCTGGTGACGCTGGGAATCGTGTCCGACCGTAGTGAGGCCTTCAGACACATCCTCACCGCCGCCTCGCCCTACTGGGTGGGCCACTACGCCCCGCACCCCGCTCGGGCCGTCGAACTGATCCGCCAGGCGGGAGGGGTGGCGGTCTTCGCCCATCCGGTGGCCTCGGCGCGCGGACGGGTGGTGGGCGACGACGTCGTCGGCCAGATGATCGACGCCGGTCTGCAGGGGCTGGAGATTGAGCACCGTGACAACCCGGAGCCCGGACGCCAGGAGCTCCGGCGCATCGCCGCCCGGCACGGGTTGCTCGCGACCGGATCCAGTGACTACCACGGGGAGGGGAAGCCCAACCGGTTGGGCGAGAACCTGACCTCGGCTGCGGTGCTCGAGCAAATTGAGGCGCTCGCCACCGGGTCCGTCGTCGTCCGCTGACCCCCTCCGGGTGAACTGGACCTTCTAGGCCAGGTCCGGTGCTGCCGGGGTGGAAGGCTCACAGTATTGGCCGAGCCGTGAGCTCATCACCTCGATCGCCTGGGGGTTCTGGTCCACGCAGACAAAGCGGCGGCCCAGTTTCGCTGCCACTGCGCCCAACGTCCCGGACCCCGCGAAGAAGTCAAGAACCCAGTCGCCTTCGCGGCTGCTGGCCGTGACCGCACGGCGGAGGAGGCCCTCGGGTTTCTGCGTGGGGTAGCCGGTCTTTTCCCGGCCCGTGGGGGAGACGATGGTGTGCCACCACACGTCGGTGGGAAGCTTGCCGAGCGCCGCCTTCTCGGGAGTGACCAGTCCCGGGGCCATGTACGGCTCCCGGTCCACCCCGCTGCTGTCGAAGTAGTAGTTCGCCGGGTCCTTGACGTAGACCAGGATGTTGTCGTGTTTGGCGGGCCACCGGCTCTTGGCCCGGGCACCGTAGTCGTAGGCCCAGATGATCTCGTTCAGGAAACTCTCCCGGCCGAAGAGCGCATCGAGCATCACCTTGACGTAGTGCACTTCCCGATAGTCCAGGTGTACATACAGGGTGCCGTCGTCGGTGAGGAGCCGCCACGCCTCAGCAAGGCGTGGCGCAAGGAACTCCCAGTAGTCCTCGAAGGCGTCGTCATAGCTGGCGAGCATGCCCTTGACGGTCGAGTAGCTGTGTCCCTTGAAACCGACGCGGTCCCCGGTTCCGTCAAGGTTGCGCACCATCGAGGTTTGCTGGCGCCGTTGAGCCCGCCCTGTGTTGAAGGGCGGGTCAACGTAGATCATGGTGAAGGACCTGTCCGGCAGCGTGGGAAGGTAGCTCGCGTTGTCGGCGTGCACCACCAGATTGCTGCCGTCCGGGCGCCACAGGGGCGCCGTCCCGGGAACGGCCACTGAGTGCTTAGCCCTCGGTTCCGGCGGCGGGTTTGTTGACTACCTCACCGTTGCGGCTACGGGTCCTCGAACGGCTCCGACGGGGACGGTCGGCGGCGGGCGCGCTGTCACCGGCGGGCGCGGAAGTTGCTGCCTGTCGTGCCTGTCCTGAATCCTCGCTGGATCCGCTGGATGCGTTGGATCCACTCGACCGACGACGACGGCTGCTGCCCGGGGCATCCCCGGACTTCTGCGCACCGCGCTGGTCGGTGGAACGCGAGCGGTCCCCGCCGCGTGAGCGGTCGCCGCCACCCGAACGTTCCGAGCCGCGTCCCCGGGCGGAGCCCTGCGCATCAGCACCGGCGCGGTGCTTCTTGCCGGTTTCGCCAAGATCCTCGAGCGTCTCGGCGTTGATGCCGGCGAGGGTCCTCTTGTTGCGGGGGAGCCTGCCCTTGGTGCCCTCGGGGATGTCGAGTTCCTCGTAAAGGTGCGGGGACGAGGAGTAGGTTTCCACTGGCTCGGCGGCAGCCAGGCCCAAGGCCTTGTTGATCAGGCCCCAGCGGGGCATGTCGTCCCAGTCCACGAAGGTAACCGCTGTGCCCTTTTTGCCCGCGCGGCCGGTGCGGCCAACCCGGTGCAGGTACGCTTTTTCGTCCTCGGGGCACTGGTAGTTGATCACGTGGGTGATGTCCTCCACGTCGATACCCCGGGCTGCCACCTCGGTAGCGACCAGGACGTCGATCTTGTCACCGCGGAAGGCGCGAAGTGCCTGCTCGCGCGCGCCCTGGCCGAGGTCGCCGTGGATTGCTCCGGCAGCGAACCCGCGGTCGATCAGTTCCTCCGAAAGCTTCGCTGCGGTGCGCTTGGTCTTGGTGAAGATGATGGTTCGTCCACGTCCGCGGGACTGCAGGATCCTTGACACGACCTCAGCCTTGTCCAGGTTGTGCGCCCGGTAGATGACCTGGCGGATGTCCTTCTTGGTGATGCCCTCGTCCTCGGGGTCCGCGGCTCGGATGTGGGTGGGCTGCGTCATGTAGCGGCGGGCCATCGCGACCACTGGGCCAGGCATGGTGGCGGAGAAGAGCATGGTCTGGCGGACCGCGGGAGTGCCGGCGATCAGGGTTTCGACATCAGGAAGGAACCCGAGGTCGAGCATCTCGTCGGCCTCATCCAACACCACCAGCTTCACGTTGGCGAGGGAGAGCAGCTTCTGCCGGTACAGGTCGATCAGGCGGCCGGGGGTACCGACCACAATCTCGGTACCGTTCTTCAGCGCCTCGATCTGCGGCTCGTAGGCCCGTCCGCCGTAGATGGTCACAATCCGTGCGTGCCGCTTCTTGGCAGCGGTGGTGAGGTCGCCGGCAACCTGGACCGCGAGCTCGCGGGTGGGGACTACGATCAGGGCCTGGGGAGCGCCGGGCACGGGGAGGCGGTCGTAGCCGTCGTCCTTGGGGGCCACCACGCGCTGGAGTGCGGGGATACCAAAGCCGAGGGTTTTGCCGGTACCGGTCTTGGCCTGGCCGATGATGTCATGCCCGCCGAGAGCGATGGACAGGGTCATGGCCTGGATGGGGAAGGGGTGGATAATCCCGGCGTCGGCGAGAGATTCCACAATGTCGGCGCGGACGTTGAAGTCCGCGAACGTCTCCTCGGCCTCCTTGTGAGGCTCATCAGTGGTTACAAGGGTCTCCTCGACGAAGATTTCGTCGTCGCTGTTGTCAGCCTGGAGATGGTGGGTGTCTTGCACCTGGGTGTCATCAGTGTTCAATTAAATACCGTTCATTTAGGCCGTGCGGCTGCTTGAACTCGACGGGTGGCTGACGTGTGGTCAGCCCGGAGGAACAGGCGCATGGCGTCCAGTGGAAGCCGATCGCGGGCTTACAACTGCAGGCCGGGGATTCGAGTGAATCCTGCCGGCTAAGAAGAACTCAAGATCGCGTAGGTACTTGCGGGTCAGGGGTTACTTATCAAGATATGACGAGTACGACCGGGCATCCATTACTACGGAAGTTAACTCTACCCTGCCCCGGCGGCGGCGCCCGACACGCCGGGCGGGGGCGTGCCATTGACCAACTCGAACCGGGTGGTCCGGGTGGGGATGTCGGCGAGTACCAGTCGGACCCGCACCTCCTCGCCGGCGACCAGTTCACCCTCACACCTGGCCTCCACCGCGGGGTTGGCCAACTGGATGGTTCCGACTGGCTGATAGTCGTCGGGGGAGTTACCGTTCGGCGGCTTCGAGGCGGCGATGACGACGGCGTCGAACTCCTGGCCGACCAGGTTGCTCAGGAGCGCCGCTTCGACGGCGTCGAGGGCGCCCCGCTCCAGCCGGGAAGAAAGCTGATTGGACGAGTTCATTAGCGAATTGAGTTCGGGCAGCGCGTCCCGGGCCCACCCAGGGACCTCGGTCCTTGCGCACAGGGCAGCGCAGATGACCAGCACGAATCTGTCGACCAGCCGGCGCAACGGTGCGGTGGTGTGGGCGTAGGGTGCAGCGATGGCTGCCTGGGTCATGGCGGCTGGCAGGGCGCCGTCGAACGCGGTGTAGCCAGCACCACGGAACAGCGACGCGGCAGCATGCATCAGCGACAGCTGCCGCGGTTCGGTGGTGTCGAGGCTTCGCAGGAACTCGCCGTAGGCCATGCCCTCCGACCAGGGTTTCCCCAGGACCCGTGCCTGGTGGCGAAAACGGCCCACCGATTCTTCGTCGGGTGGTGGCATGGTGCGCAGCACGCCGATCTTTCCGTCGATCATCAACTGCGCGGCGGCCATGCCGGTCATCAGGGAGATCTGGGCGTTCCAGTCTTCGGCGGGCAGCGGCGGTGAGGTGAGGATGAAATACCTGTCGCCGTCGTTGGCGATCTCTTGCTCGGGAAGGTTCAGGCTGGCGCCCCCGCGCAGCCGTTCAAGTTCGATGCGCAACAGTCCCACCTCCCTGAGCAGCAGCAGGTTCTCGGGGGCGCCGCCGGAGTCAATGTCCCGCTGTACCTGTTCGTACGTCAGTTGCGCCCGGCTGCGGATCGTGGCGCGCTCAAGGTCCATGTCCTGCACCACCCCTTCCGCATCCAGCCGGAACTGCCATACATAGGCGGGCCGCACCTTCCCGGGCAGCAGGCTGGCTGCATCCTCGGAGATCAGCTCGGGATGAAGAGAGATCCGGCCGTCCGGCGCGTACACGGTTTGACCGCGGCGGCGTGCCTCACGGTCGATGGCGCCGCCGGGTGCCACGAAGGCCGGCACATCGGCTATGGCGTACCAGACGCGATAGCCGGTACCGTCGCGTTCCAGGTGGACCGCCTGATCAAGGTCAGTGGACCCGGGCGGGTCGATGGTGATGAAACCAAGGCCGGTGAGATCGGTCGTGGGGGAGGAATGGTTGGTGATAGCCCGCCTGGCCTCGTCGAGAACCTCGGGCGGGAAGTCAGCCTCGAGGTTCAACTCTTCACGGAGCAACTGCAGGGAACGGGTCAGCTGCAGTTGCGAATTCCGGTTCGATAAATCCAGATGCGAGTACGGCACAACTTCAACCGTAATACACCTGGCTCCGGGGGTGCAGGATTGGCGGTGACACAGATGGCCGGGGCCCGAGCGTTCGACACCGGTACCCTTAAGTCCATGAGTTCAGCGCCGTCCTCCCCGTCCGGGCAAGTCACCCCTCAGCACCCCACCTCCGACGCTTCGGTATCTGGTGCCACCCCAGATGCCGCCGCCAGCGCACCACCGAGGCTTCCCGATGATCCCCGGTACGCCCGGTTCATCGTGGACCTGTTCGGGGTGATGGCCTATGGGGAATTGTCAGGGTTTGAGCGGCTGTCATCGGATGCCCGGTTCTCGCCCACGCTCCATGACCGCGCCACGCTGGGGCGTCTCGCCGTGATCGAGTTCGAACACTTCGAGATGGTCAGCGCCCATTTGGCAGCGCTGGGCGTTGATGTGGAAACAGCGATGACCCCGTTCCAGCCGTCCATTGACTCCTTCCATGAACGGACCCGGCCGGGCGACTGGTACGAATCCCTGATGAAGGCGTACGTGATTGATGCAATCTCGGATGATTTCTACACGGCGCTCGCCGGACGGCTGGATGCTCCTACCCGTGAGCTGATCGGCAGGATCCAGTCTGCTGATGAGCAGGGTCCGCTGCTGCAGGAGCGTCTGCAGGCAGCGCTCGCGGACGATCCGCGGTTGGCGTCACGGTTGGCGCTCTGGGGACGGCGTCTAGTGGGCGAGGCCCTTACCCAGGCGCAACGGATCGGGATTGAGCGGGCCTTCCTCGGTGCCTTGCTGTTCGCCGGTGCGGAGGAAGATCAGGAAAAGGAGACCCTCTTGCTCTTCTCGCAGCTGACCCGCAATCATTCACGGCGCATGAGCGTCCTCGGGCTGACCGCCTAGCAACCTTTGTTTCAGCCCATCCGTCCAGCAATCCGAAGATGGATCAGGGCTTGATCTGTCGGAGAGTCCTGTACTCGGCCTGACTTGGGACGGTCGGGTGCGCGAGCTGGTCACCTCGAATATTTGTTCGAGAGATTTGTCCACATAGCCTGTAAATCCGCAGGAATGT